>NZ_JAXCIS010000015.1:0-112078 GCF_034044025.1 Pseudomonas sp. SED1 | reverse complement strand
GAATATCCAGTGTCAGCCGGATCGACGTTTAGTTATTGTCGATATCCACGTTCTTGGTCTCTTTCAGGCAAATCAGCCCGACGATCAAGCTCACCCCGGTAATCACCACCGGGTACCACAGGCCGTAGAAGATATCGCCGGTGTACACCACCAGCGCAAACGACACCGTCGGCAGGAACCCGCCAAACCAGCCGTTACCAATGTGGTAAGGCAGCGACAACGAGGTGTAGCGGATACGCGTCGGGAACAGCTCCACCATCAGCGCCGCCAGCGGGCCGTAGCACATGGCGGCGATCAGGATCAGTGCCACGATCAGCACCACCACCATGGTTTTGTTGACCTGCGCCACGTCAGCCGACTGCGGATAACCCGCCAGCGTCACCGCGCCTTTCAGGGCAGCCTCGTCGTAACCATCGATACGCACATCACCCACGCTCACCTGCACCGCACTGCCGGCCGGAGCGGCCGCGCTTTCGTACGGCAGGCCCTGTTTCACCAGGAAGGTCTTGACCTTGTCGCACGGGCTGTCAAAACGCGCCTTGCCTACTGGGTCGAACTGGAAGGTGCAGGTGGCTGGATCCGCCAACACCGTGATCGGAGACTGGCGGCTCGCGTGGTCCATCGCCGGGTTGGTGTAGTAGGCCAGGCCCTTGAAGATCGGGAAGTACAATGCGGTGGCCAGCAGCAGGCCGACCATCAACACCGGCTTGCGCCCCAGCTTGTCCGAGAGCCAGCCGAAGAAGATGAAGAACGGCGCGCCAATCACCACGCTGATGATCAGCAGCATGTTGGCCAGTGCGGGGTCCATCTTCAAAAATTGCGTGAGGAAGAACAGCACATAAAACTGCGCGGCATAGAACGTCACCGCTTGCCCGGCGTTGATGCTGAACAGCGCAATCAGCACGATCTTGAGGTTTTCCCATTTGCCGAACGACTCGCGGATCGGCGCCTTGCTGGCCTTGCCTTCCTCTTTCATTTTCAGGAACGCCGGCGACTCGTGCAGGCTCAAGCGGATCCAGGTGGAGATGCCCAGCAGCACGATCGACAGCAGGAACGGCAGGCGCCAGCCCCACACTTCGAATTGGTCACCGGTGAAGTAACGGCACGCCAGTACCACCAGTAGCGACAGCAACAGGCCGAGGGTCGCGGTGGATTGAATCCAGCTGGTGTGGAAGCCGCGTTTGCCCGCCGGGGCATGCTCGGCCACATAAGTGGCTGCGCCGCCGTACTCGCCGCCCAGCGCCAGGCCCTGGAGCATGCGCAGCGCTACGAGGATGATCGGTGCAGCGATGCCGATGCTTGAATAGGTCGGCAGCAAGCCCACGCAGAAAGTCGCCAGGCCCATCAGGATGATGGTGGCGAGGAAGGTGTACTTGCGGCCGATCATGTCCCCCAGCCGACCGAACACCAGCGCGCCGAACGGGCGCACCACAAAGCCGGCCGCGAAGGCCATCAGGGCGAAGATAAACGCCGTGGTGTCGTTGACCCCGGCAAAGAACTGCTTGCTGATCACCGCCGCGAGGGCGCCGTAGAGGAAAAAGTCATACCACTCGAACACCGTCCCGAGGGAGGAGGCGAAGATGACTTTCTGCGTGTCGTTGCTCGAGCGTGCGCCGAGCGCCGGGTCCAGGGGTTGAGCGTGTTCTGACATTGGGTAGCCCTCACAGTGATTATTTATTGTTGTTCCACTGTCGGCGCCAGCTTCAGCGCCGCTATTCCACTGTAGGAGCGAGCTTGCTCGCGAAGAATGCAAAGACACTGCGTTAATCCGGAATGCACGCGTTATCGTTGACGTTTTTCGCGAGCAAGCTCGCTCCTACAGGTCTAGCCGGTAAGGTAAGTTCAAGCCGGTAAGGTCAGTTCTTTCTCCGGTGCGAGGCTCCTTGTGTTCGGCGAAAGGATAAGCTGCGCGGCTTTTTCCGCGATCATCAGCGTGGGTGAGCAGGTGTTGCCGGAAGTAATACGTGGCATGACTGACGCGTCGGCGATGCGCAGGCCGGGAACACCGTGCACCCGCAGTTGCGCGTCGACCACCGCCTCCTTGTCGCTGCCCATGCGGCAGGTGCCCACTGGATGGAAAATCGTGGTGCCGATGCGGGCGGCGGCTTCCTGCAGTTGTTCGTCGGTTTGCAGTTCTTCGCCGGGCAGGTATTCCACCGGGTTGAATTGCTTCAGGGCCGGCGCCGAAACGATGCGTCGGGTCAGGCGAATGGCGTCGGCGGCCACCCGCAGGTCTTCCGGATGGCTGAGGTAGTTGGGGCGGATCAACGGCGCGTCTGCCGGGTTGGCCGAGCGAATGTCGATGCGGCCACGGCTTTGCGGGCGCAGGTCACACACCGAGGCGGTAAAGGCCGCAAAGGCGTGCAGCGGTTCGCCGAAGCGCTCCAGGGACAGCGGTTGCACGTGGTATTCGAGGTTGGCCGACGTCTGTTCCGGCCCGGAGCGGGCGAACGCGCCCAACTGGCTGGGGGCCATGGACAGCGGGCCGCTGCGGTCGTACAGATAGCGCAGGCCCATGCCCATCTTGCCCAACACGGTACCGGCGATCTGGTTCAGGGTGCGGGCGTTTTCCAGCTTGTAGATCAGGCGCAGTTGCAAGTGATCCTGCAGGTTGCCACCGACGCCGGGCAACTCGTGCAGCACCTCGATGCCCAAGGGCTTGAGCACGCTGGAAGGGCCAATGCCGGAGCGTTGCAGAATGCCGGGCGAACCCACCGAACCGGCGCACAGGATGATTTCCTTGCGCGCCCGCCATGTGACGGCCTGGCCTTGCTGGCGAGCAACCACTGAGGTGGCGCGCCCGTTCTCCAGCAGCACGCGGTCGACTTCAACCTCCGTCATCACCGTCAGGTTGGGCCGCTGGCGGATCGGTTTGAGAAACGCCTTGGCCGCATTCCAGCGCACCCCGGATTTCTGATTGACCTGGAAGTAGCCACAGCCTTCGTTGTCGCCCTGGTTGAAGTCGCTGATGCTCTCGATTCCACTCTGCTGTGCCGCATCGCGAAACGCATCGAGGATCGGCCAGTGCAGGCGCTGTTGTTCAACCCGCCACTCCCCGCCATCACTGTGGAATTCCGAGGCGCCGGCAAAATGGTTTTCGCTTTGCTTGAACAGTGGCAGCACATCTTTCCAGGCCCAGCCGGGATTGTCCTCGGCCCAGCCGTCGTAATCCCGGGCCTGGCCGCGCATGTAGATCATGCCGTTGATCGACGAACAACCGCCGAGCACCTTGCCTCGTGGATAGCTCAGCGCACGGCCTTGCAGGCCTTCCTGGGCTTCGGTCTTGAAGCACCAGTCGGTGCGTGGGTTGCCGATGCAGAACAGGTAGCCGACGGGAATATGGATCCAGGGATAGTTATCGCGACCGCCGGCTTCAAGCAGCAACACGCGGTGGGCAGGGTTGGCAGACAGTCGATTGGCCAGCAGGCAGCCTGCGGGGCCGGCGCCTACCACCACGTAATCGTATTCAGCAGCTGCAGAATGCATCTGTGACCTCGCTTGTTTTTCTTATTGGCTCCATCCTAGTTGTTAGTTTTCGTCTTAAAAATGTTAGTTTTTACCCAGCTGCTGTGCGTTTTTAGACAGCGATGCTTTTGAGGTGGAGAGCGGAGGCGGCATGTTCGACTGGAATGATCTGCGGTTCTTTCTTGAGTTACAGCGTAGCGGACGCCTGCTCACGGCGGCGCAACGTTTGAAAACCACCCACGCCACCGTGGCCCGGCACATTGAGGCCATCGAGAAAAGCCTCGGCACCGCGCTGTTCGTGCAGCACGCACAGGGATACGAGCTCACGCCTTCCGGCGAAGCCCTGCTCAAACACGCCGAAGCCATGGAAAACGTGGCACTGCTGGCCGAAGAAGAACTGACCCATTCCGCCGCGCCCCTGGGCAAGATCCGCCTCGGTGTTGCCGAGGGTTTGGGCGTGATGTTCCTCGCCAGCCGCATGGGCGGCCTGTTCGAACGCTACCCGGGCCTGGAAGTGGAACTGCTGGCGGTGCCGCGCTTCGTCAGCATCCTCAACCGCGAAGCGGAAATCAGCATCCACCTGGAACGCCCCAGCGTCGACCAACTGGTGACCCGCAAACTCACCGACTACCGCCTGGCCCTCTACGCCAGCCGCAGCTACCTGGACCGTACGCCACCGATTGAAAAGCGCGAGGATTTGGCCGTCCATGCCTGGATCGATTACGTCGACGACTTGCTGTTCAGCCAGGAATTGAAATTCCTCAGCAGCTTCTGCCGCAACCCCAAAGTGGTGTTCCACAGCACCAGCGTGATCGCCCAGCACCAGGCCGCGCGCTCGGGGTTGGGGATTGCCGTGTTGCCGTGCTTCATGGCAGCAAGCGACCCGGATCTGGTGCCGCTGCTGCCGGGGGAGAGCATCCAGCGCAGCTACTGGATCAGCTCCCGGCGCGAGTTGCACAAGTCGGTAAGGTTGCGAGTGTTGTGGGATTACTTGGTGGAACTGTGCGCGCGGGAGCAAGGGGTTTTGTTGGGGGAGGTTAAAGCTTCACCACCTGATGCACCTGCTCACCACAGGCCCGGATTTCATTGATCATCTTTTCAAACGGCGCGCTGACAATTTCATCGTGAGTCAGCCAGCGTATCTTCTGCACCAAGAGGTAGTGATAACGCCATTCACCCTTGACGCGTTCACCCGTCAGGTCCAGGTCGTACCATGGCGAGTGCACCTGGCAGGCCTTGATGTCCTTGTCGATCTGCCCACCCGACAGCGCGATGGTGTAATCCAGCGTCTCGGGGTTGCCTACATACAAGTCGGCCAGTTGCCCGTTGCGGCGATAGTTGAGCAGCCCGTCCCATTTCTCCTGCAGCAAGGCATCGTTGTAGATGTGGTCATTGCCTAAGGGCTCCAGGGGCCGCATGTCCGTCAGGGTGGCGCTTACCTTATAGCTGGCCGGGATCAAAAACGCCGTGGCGGGGCGGTTGACCTGGCAGTCGGTGATCTGTTTGCCGAAGTTGTCGCAGATGTTCTGGTCGCTGGCGGTGGCGCCTTGCTGGCGGTCGGCGAGGCTCAGTTGCATCAGCGGCATACCGCGAAAATCAACGGTGGCCGAGACGCGGGCGGTGCCTTGGGCATCGAAGCGTTCCTGCTTGTCGAGGATCAATGTGGTGGCGGCAGGTTGCAGCGGGATGTGTTCTTCACGTACCTGGCCCTCGGCGTTGGTCACCAGCACCCAGCGGTCCTGGATGTCGGGCAGGGTCTGGCCTGGGGCGAAGACCGGGTTGGTCGGGTCCAGCCACCACACCTGGCCATCGACTTCGGCGCGGACAATGGCATGGTTCGGTGCGCCGGTGCCGGGAATCAGCAGCGGGTTGACCACGTCGCCGCGGCTGACCCAGGCGGGTTCGGCCTTGATCCCGCTGGCCTTGAGCATGGCCGCCAGCAGCGTCGAAAGGTCTTTGCAGTCGCCGTAGCCGTGCTGTTCGATCTCGGCCAGGCTGAAGGGTACATAGCCGCGATCCGAGGCGCGCCAGTCGCCCAGGTAACGGTAGTGGTCGTTGATGTGCTGCATCAGGCCGGCCACTTGTTGCGCCGGCGGCAGGCCGCGAACGGCGGCCACGGCGGCGGCGCCCTGGGGCGGCAGTTTGGCGCTGAGTATCTGGTTGTAGCGTTCGGCGAAGTTGCCGAAGTACTGCTGGCGATCCAGCGAGCTGCCGACTTCGATGCGCGGGGCGTGGCGAATGTAGGCGTTGGCGGATTCGTTGATGTAGCTGAGGTAGGTCGGAGCCTTTTGCACCACGTCCAGGGTCTTGCGATTGGCCGATGGGGTAATGCTGAAACCCTCCAACAGTTCGCTGCGCCACTCGATGGGCCGCTCGGCGGTGAAGCGTGCCTTGAAGTGGTCGCGCCGTGCAGCGCTGGGGCCGAACTGCAGGGCGTAGTAGAACTCGGTCATCAGCGGTTTGGCGGGATAGTGTTCGCGCACCGTATAGTGAATTTGCGTGCCGACCCGCAGGTTGGGGAATGCCAGGGAGGTCTGTTTTTCTCGGGAGAATCCCTGGTCAGGATTGGGCGCGGTGCGGGTGTCGATTTGTGCCTGATCCAGGGGCAACGGTTTGCCACCGGGTTGGGTGGACTCGGCCTTGACCAGTTCAAAGCCGTCCTCTTCCTGATAGCTGAAGTCGATCCGCGAGAGCATTTCCCGGCCGTTCGACTTGAGGATGGTGTAGTGGTAGCGCGTGGTGCAGTCGACGCTGGCGTCGCGGTTGAAGTGGCAATGCAGTTCGGTGTCGCTGGCCAGCGGGGCTTCGGCCATCGGTTGCAGGGCGGCAAACGCGCTGTGGCTGGCAAGCCCCCAGCTGATGCAGATCAGGGGACGGTAAAACGAAAAACGGTGCATGGGCGCCTCAGGTGGAACATTGACACAAGTACCCTGGGGGTACCGAGAAGGCGCCGGATGATAATGGATCTCAACACGAATGCCTAGCATTGTCGGACAATTATTTTCGCTGAAAGGCCCGAGATAGAGCCTTCGTTAATGTTTTAAGGATTATTTTGCGAGCTCAAACTCGACACTTCCCAGCCGTTCGCCGTTCACCAGCACGTGCACCGCGTGCTTGCCGGAATAGTGTTTGCGTGTGGTCAATTCACGAATATGTTGGCCACGGCTGATGGCGTGATGTTCCCCGGCGCCCAGGGTAAACGCCTTGAGCTTGAACACCTTGGACGCGCTGTGACCGGCGCTTTTCACATAGTCGATGGCGTAGTCCACCACCAGCTTTTGCGAGGTGTCGGCGATGGATTCCAGGCTGAAGGACAGGTTGATCCGGTCCCCCAGGTTAATCACCGCCGGTTCGACTTTCAGCTGATGGTGCTTCACCTCGGCCTTGGCCCCTGCACCCATGATCGTCAGCGCCCGGGTGTTGCCTTGCTTGATCAAACTGCGCAAGGCGTGGCGGGCGATCCAGGCGGTGTGGGGATTGTCCAGGGACCAGCCTTCGATCAAGGTCAGTACCCAGTCGGGATGGTCCTTGGTGATGTCGTTGAGGTGGTTGGCCACCGACTTGCGCACGTAGAGGCTGCTGTCGGCCTTGAGGTTGTCGAGGATCGAGGCGCACAGGTCTGGGTTGGCCTGCACCTCGGCCAAGCGAAACGACCATGGCAGCCGAGGCCGTGAACCTTCACTGGCGAGGCGTCGCACGTGTTCGTTGTCATCCAGCGACCACTGTTGCATCACCGCCAGGGTGCGCTTGAAATCCTTCAGCAGGAAATACCGCACAGCAAACTCGGCAGAGCCGAAGGTGGTGAAGTACTTGAGCGCCGCCATGGAACGCTTGAAATCATCGCCGCCGTAGCTGGCGACGTAGTGGGGCAGGGACAGGCTGACAAAGGCGCTGTTCAGGCGGGGTGCCAGGGCATACAGCAACTTCAGCGTTTGGGGGTAATCCAGCGGGAGCACGGCGTGCAGGCTTTCGCTGACCCGCGCCATGCGCTGCATCACTGACAGGTCTGCCAACCCGGCCTTGGCGTGTTTGAGAAAGCCCTTGGCGTCGAACGCCGGGTACACCGCGGTCATTTCGGTGGCGATGTGTTGCAGGCGTTCGGCGTTGAAGATTTCCTTCAGGGCCGGGGCGCTTTGGTCGGTCATGGGCAAGTCCGCGGGTAGCCAGAGATGCCCAAGAGGCTAACCATCAGAGCCTAGAGATACCAGCGATATTCCCGCGCATGAATTTCCTGCTGGAATGCCAGGTGGTCCTGGCGTTTGTTCTCGCAATACACGTCGACAAACTCGGCGCCCAGGCCTTCGCGCAATGCCGGCTGATGCTGCATGGCGCGCACTGCTTCGAGCATCTCCAGGGGGAAATCCGTGCCGCTGTTGCGGTCTTCGTTCAGCGGGGCGAGGGGTTCTTTGGCAGCCTCAAGACCGTGTTCAAGCCCCACCAGAATCGCCGCCAGCACCAGGTACGGATTGGCATCGGCACTCGCCAGGCGATGTTCGATGCGCAGGTTGCGTGGGTCGGATTCAGGAATTCGTACACACGCGTCGCGATCCTCATAACCCCAGCACGCGCGGGTTGCCGCGTTGACCGTGCCGCCGAGGCGGCGGAAGGCGTTGTGGTTGGGCGAGAAGATTGGCATGCAATGGGGCAGCAGCTCGAGGCAGCCGGCCACCGCGTGGCGCAACGGTTGCTGCTGATGGGCGGCCAGCAGGTTATTGCCCGCTGCGTCGTACAGGCTGACATGCACGTGCATGCCGCTGCCGGGGTGTTGCAGGTAAGGCTTGGCCATGAAGCTGGCGCGATAGCCGTGCTTGAGGGCCACGCCACGGGTGCTGCGGCAGAACAGGGCCGCCCAGTCAGCGGCGCGCAGGCCGTCTTCCAGGTGGCCGAAATTGATTTCGAACTGGCCGGGGCCGAGTTCGGCGGTGATCACCGTGATGTCGATGCCCTGGGCCTTGGCGGTCTCGACCATGTCGTCCAGCACAGGGGCGAAACGCGACAGGCGCTCGATGTGCAGGTTGGGCTGGTCGTCGGCGTCATCGCTCAGCGGGTCGCGGGCGAATTGCGGCAGGCCGTCGCTGAGCTTTTTATCGAACAGGTAGAACTCCAGCTCAAACGCCACCACCGGGTGAATGCCTTTGTGGTGCAGGCGCTCCAGCACCTTGGCCAGTACTTCCCGGGGTTCGAATTCGATGGGCGCTTCGGTGCCGTCGGAGGTGATCAGCATCTGCCCCAGCGGCTGGGCTTCCCAGCTCACCGGCTTGAGGGTGCCGGGCACCAGGCGGCGGTTGGCGTCGGGGTCACCGTCGTGAAAGCAATAGTCACCGATCTTGAACAAACCGCCCTGGGCACCCAGCAGCACTGCGTTCTGCGGCAGTTTCAGTGGGCTGCCGGCGGCGACCTTTTCCAGCATGTCCACCGGGTAGCGCTTGCCGTAGAAATGCCCGGGAATGTCCAGGGCAATCAGGTCGACATAACGCACATCGGGATGGTTCTGGCGAAAGGTCCGGACTTCGGCCAGCAGCGTGGAGGAATGGCTTTTCACGGATGACGCTCCTTGGTGTGCCTTCAGTTGTAGACCCACAGCACGCGGGCTGGCAGGTCAGTCAGGTTGCCGTAGCGGCAGTGGGCGAAACTGGCCAGGTGGAAGCTGTCACCCGGGCGCAAGGTAACCGAGTCGGCCTCGCCCTCAACCCACAGTGTCAACTCGCCTTCCAGTACATAACCGGCCTGTTCGGCACGGTCGCTCATGGTCTGTTCGCCACTGTTGGCGCCGGGGGCCAATAGGCTGTCGAGCATCGAGAACGCGCCGTGCATGCTCGGCGACACCAGGATGTCGGTGATGCCGTTGGCGTAATACACCGTGCGCCGTTCATTGGGGCGCGTGACCCAGTTCACGGCCTTCGGTTTGGACAAACTGTAGAAGTAGGTGGTGGGCACACCGAGGGCATGGCTGATAGCGGTCAGATCGGCCACGGTAGGGCGCGACAGGCCACGTTCAACCTGGGACAGGAAGCCCACGGAACGCTCGATCTTTTGCGCGAGTTGCGCCAGGGTGAGCTTCTTGTGCTTGCGCAGGTCGTGGATCAGGATCGCCAGGGCGTCGAGTTCTTCTTGCTTGTCCATAGGCGTTTCGTGAAATTCTTATTAAGAAATTTCATGAAAAATTACAGGATTAATTTCATGGAGGCAATGGGTATGGAGTTGGCGGAGCATTTACGCAGCCTGGAACAGGAGCTGCATCAATGCACCACCCGTGCAGATGCGGCGCGCTTGTCGGTGCTGCTGGCGGATGATTTCGTCGAATTTGGCGCCAGTGGCAATGTGTGGGCCAGCAAGGCCGAGGTGATCGAGGGGCTGCAGGATGAGATGTTTTCAGCCCGTAGTATCAGTGACTTTGCTCTGAAGATGCTGGCCGAAGGCGTGGCGTTGGTGACGTATCGCTGTCAGCGGGCGGCGACTGAGGCCAATGCGGCGGGGGAGTCGTTGCGCAGTTCGGTATGGCGCGTGAGCGGCGGGCAGTGGCAGATGGTGTTTCATCAGGGCACGCCGACGCGTCAGCGTGCACCTGTGTAAGTGTCGGCAGGTTCAGGCCGTGTGCTTGACCTCAAACCCGGACAGGCTGACATCATCACGATGCCCCAGCAGCTCGGCCACCACCGACGTCGGCGACTTGTGTTTGTAGGCGTTGTAGTTGTTAACCGAATCGTGGAACAGCTGCCGTGAGAACGCGACGCGGCTTTCCAGGCTGGTAATCTCCGCGGCGGGTGACGAGGCGTTTTGCGCGGTGGCCAATTGTTGCTCAGCCTCTTTGAATTGGCCGAAGGCTTTTTTGCAACGATCAAGCAGCGCCACCAGTTCCCGGTAGGTGCCGAACACGTAAAGCGCGAGCAAGGTGACAATAGTCACGAAAATGATGATGACGTGGGTACCAGTCATTGGACTTCCTGAGCAGCTGGAAAAAAGAACCAATCTTATCTGATTAATCGTCGCCTCGGTCGTTGGCCGTCCATCCATCCGCCGCTTCAATCACTTCGCTGAATGATTCTTCACGGCTGCGGTCGGAATCTTTACGCGTCATTCATTGAAGGAAGTGCCCATGAAGTCCAAATCCCTTGTTGCCTGCCTGCTGGTTGCCGCGAGCCTGTCCGCCGCGAGTCTCACCGTCCAGGCCGCGGATACCCCGCAAAAAACCGTGCAGCCTTCAAACATCAATACCCGCGACCTCAAGACGGGCGACCGCGCGCCAGACATTCTGATGCGTAAGGAATCGGCCATTGCCGACTGGAAGAAACGTGGCTTGAAGCAGCCGGAAGAAGACAGCCAGTGGGCCCGGGTAAACGACAAGTACGTGTTGCTAAAAACCACCAACGGCACGATTCTCGACATCACGCCGGTTAAAAAATAAGGCGTTCAGCGGGATGAGCGACCAAGTCCTTATCCCGCTGCATTTATTTTTTGCATAAATGCATAAATCAGCATTTATTTCGTCTCATCTTGCGTTAAGGTACATCCGCTTGCAGGCCGCAATGGCCTCGTTACCTTGATCAAAATGAGAGCAGGATGCTTGCCACAATAAGAAACTACCCACGTACCGTGAATCTGCTGCTGTCGGCCACGCTGATCCTCACGCTGGCCAAAGCCATCACGTTTCCGTACCTCGTAATCTACCTCACCAACCACTTCGCCCTCGATATCAGCCAGGTCGGCCTGGTGATCGGCAGCTCGCTGATCGTCGGTTCGCTGCTCAGTGTCTACGGCGGTTTCCTGGTAGACCGCATCAACAGTTATCGGCTGTTGCTCAGCCTGAGCGTAGTGTTTGCCCTGGGGTTTATCGGCACGGTGCTGGCCCGGGAAATCTGGTCGTTCTATAGCTGCCTGATCCTGATCAACCTGGCGTACGCGGTGATCGACATTGCGATCAAGTCCGGGTTTGCCAGCCTGTTGCCGGAAGATGAACGCAGCGAAGCGTTTTCCATCAAGTACACCCTGACCAATATCGGTTATGCCGTAGGGCCGTTTTTTGGCGCGATGATAGCCAAGCTCGATATCAGCTTGCCGTTTATCTTGTCGGCCGTTCTGGGCCTTGGATTTTTCCTGCTGTATTGGCGTTGGGGCGACCGCACCTTGGCCACCGTCGACACCACGCAAAAGCCGGTGTCATTCCTCGCCGTGGGCCGCGTACTGCTGCGGGATCATCGGCTGGTGTGCTTCACCCTCGGCGGCCTGCTCAGTGCCGTGGTGTTCGGCCAGTTCACCGCGTACCTCTCGCAATACCTGGTGACTACCACCACGGCTGAATACACCTACACGATTATCAGCGCGGTACTCACCACCAACGCCGTGTTGGTGATCACCCTGCAATACGCGATTGGCCGGCGGATTTCCCACCGTTACCTGAGCCAGTGGCTGATCTTCGGCTTGGGCATGTTCATGCTGGGGGTGATTGGTTTTGCCCTGGCGAGCAACGTGTGGTGGTGGATCCTGGCGATGGCGATTTTCACCGTGGGTGAAATCGTGGTGTTCCCGGCCGAGTACATGTTTATCGACCGCATCGCCCCGGACCATCTTCGAGGCATGTATTACGGGGCGCAAAACCTCTCCAACCTCGGCGCTGCCCTGGGGCCGGTGCTGTGCGGGCTGGTACTGGCCAGCCTGCCGGCCCACTACATGTTCTACATGTTGGCAGCGTTTATCGTCGGCGGAGGGGTGTTCTATTTTATCGGGGCGTCGTTGAAGGCACGCTAACTACTGTAGGAGCGAGCTTGCTCGCGAAGGTCGTCAACGATAATGAGCCACGCCTGAATGAGCGCGGTGCCTGGGCGTTTTTCGCGAGCAAGCTCGCTCCTACAGTTACAGCGGCCGTAGCGGCAGGTCATCCAGCCTGAGTTTGCCAACGGTGTTGCTCTGCAATTCGTAACGCAACTCGTCGACCATCTTTTCCACTTCCTGCGGGGTCTGCAGCTTGTTGACGCTGATCCCGGTGACCACCAGGTCCACCCGGCCGCTTTCGGCATCGAAGACTTTGAGGGTCAACGAGGCGTCACGGCACAGGGTGAACTCGCAGGTCAGGGGCGACAGGGCCTCTTCAATGCAGTTGCGCAGTTGGGAGAGCGTAAACATTAGGGCGCTCCTCAGCGACGACGCAGCAACAGGCCCAGCAGCAGGCCGACACCGGCGACAATCGCTACGGTAGCCAAGGGTTTTTGCTTGGCAAAGTCGCCAACGGTGTCCAGCGCGTCACCGTAGGTTTGCTGCAATTGGCCTGCGGCCTGGCGGGCCACACCTTCGGCCTGGAGACGTTCGTCACCGGTCAGATCACCCAGAAAACCTTGAGCCTTGCCGGCCACTTTTTCGACGGCGCCTTTGACTTGTTCGCTTTTCATGACGGATTCCTTAAAGGGCATGACATCTCAACAGCACAGGACCCAAAGCCCTGTGCCCACCCTTCAAGGTTAAGCAGTGCACCCTCGTGCAATAAGGCGAATTTGCACCGGTCGCACTAGTGCATTTGCACTCTATTTCGGTTTTTTAACCCGCAATTCACCGGCAAACAGCCCGCGCTCACGGGCCCAGACGATGGCTGCACTACGGCTATGCACCCCCAGCTTGGAGTACACCGTGGCCACATGGTTACGCACGGTGTTGGGCGCCAGTTTCAGGCGCGAGGCAATCTCCTTGTCGGCCAGGCCTTCGCAAATCAGGCCCAGTACATCGCGCTCACGGGCGGTCAGGTCGGTGAAGGAAATGTTCGGTACATTGGGGCTGTTGACGCTCTTGGCATTGGCCAGTTTTTCAATCAGCGTCTGGCTGAACCATGAGGCGTCCTGCATTACTTCCTCGATCGCGGCTACCAGTTCCAGCTCGGAGCGCTTGCGTTCGGTGATGTTCATCAGCACCAGCAGGTAGCAGGGCACGTCCTGGATGCTCACGGTGTCGGCAGACAGCACGCAGTCGATCAGCTCATTGCCTTTCTTGCGGATCTTCAGGTCGAGGCCGTCGAGGTTGCCGGCTTTTTCCAGGGTGGTGAACAGTTGCGTGCTCGCCTGGGGACTGTCGATAAAGTCGATGTCTTCGATGGATTTGCCGATCAGTTCTTCACTGGTATAGCCGGTGATGGTCATGAAGGCTTCGTTGATATCCACCACTTGGCGGTTGGCGGCGTTGCACACCAGGGTTGGCACCGGCGTCAGGCGGAAGGACTTGGCGAAGCGTTCCTCGCTCTGGCGCAGGGCGGTTTCGGCTTTGCGGCGCGGCTCCAGGTCGGTGAAGGAAAACAGCATGCAGTCTTCCTCATTCATGTCCAGCGGCTGGCCGGCCACGATCACCAGCTTGCTGCCGCCTTCGGGCAGTTTCAGCTCGGCTTGCATCTGCGGAATGGTCGCACCTTCCCCCAGACGTTTCACGGCGAGGTCTTTGTTTTCGGCCTGCTCCAACACGTCCAGTTCGTACACTGAGCGGCCGATCACCTGGTCGCGGTTGTAGCCGGTCATCTCCAGGAAGCCTTGGTTGACCTTGATATAGCGCAGGTCGCTCAAGCGGCAAATCACCGCCGGCGCCGGGTTGGCGTTGAAGGTTTTTTCGAAGCGCTGTTCGGCGCTGGCCCATTCGGTGGCGTCGCTCAGGATCAGTACCAGCAACTCCGGCTCACCGGACGCGTCGTCGAGCACCAGGCTGCGCAGGCGGTGCACCCAGGTCTTTTCCTCGTCGCCGGCAGACGTGACTTCCACCACCACATCGCTGAACTCTTCACCGTCCGCCACCCGGCTTAACGGGTAATTCTCAAGAGCCAGGGGGTGATTGTTGCGATACCGCAAGGCAAAGCGCGCGGCGTATTCCTTGGTGTTGGCACCCAGGTCTTCGACGTTATCCACGCCATGCATCAGCAGCGCGGCTTCATTGGCCCAGAGGATGGTCTGGTCGGCCTCGGCGAGGATCACCCCGTCGGACAAGCCGGAGATGATCTGCTGCAGTTGGCGGCGGTTGGTTTCTTTGGCGAGGACGGCCTGGCTCATGCTTTCTCCTGGGGTAAGTCGCATAGGAAGTACGACACCTGAGGCTCAGGATAGTGCAGAGAAAGTGCACGGCGCGGGGTGCGAATGCACCAGTGCGCCTAGTGCAATTGTGCCGAGACCGAAGGGTAGGTGCCTCGCCAAACTGGCCACCTACCCACTGTTCAAAGGATTTAACATGACCACTGTCTATGAAACCAACCGTTCGCTGTTTCGAGTCTCCTGGGGCTCGGTATTGGCCGGTAGTGCAATTGCCCTGGTGACCTATTTGGTGTTGAGCGTACTCGGCACCGCAATTGGCGCCAGTGCTGTAAACCCGATGGCGGCCGGTAACCCGCTGAGCGGTTTTGGTACCGGTGCCGGTATCTGGCTGTTCGTCTCGACGTTGCTGGCCATCGGTGCCGGTGCATTCGTGGCCGGGCGTACCGCACCGGATCGCGGCGGCCTGCATGGCGTGTTGAGCTGGACCATCACCACCTTGTTCACCACCTGGCTGCTCGCCGCGCTGGCCACCAGCGTTGTCGGTGCCGCGGGTAACGTCGTCGGTAAAGGGTTGTCGGCGGCCGGTAGCGGTATCGCCGCCGTGGCGCCGGGCATCAGCGACAGCGTCAAGCAGCAGTTGAATGAGCAGGGCATCAAGCTGGATTGGAACAGCCTGCAAGGCCAGCTCGACACGTTGCTCAAGCAGAGCGGCAAGCCTGAACTGGACCCTGCCAACGTCGAGCAAAAAGCCGATCAAGCCGCTGCGGATGGCAAGCAATCGGCCAACGATGCGGCGACCAACCCAGCCCAGGCCGGTGATGAACTGAAGCAGTGGTTCGAGCGCGTCAAGGCGTCCGGTGAGCCCGCCTTGAATGCAGCAGACAAGCAGGCGCTGGTTAACATCGTCGCTGCGCGTACCGGCAAGAGCCAGGCTGAAGCCACCCAGATCGTTGACAACTACGCCCAGGCCTACCAGCAGGCCGTGCAGAAGGTTGACGAGCTGAAGCAACAGGCTGAACAGAAAGCCCGCGAAGCCGGTGAAGTGGCGGCCAAGCAACTATCCCGTGCAGCGTGGAGCACCTTGTTGATGTTGCTGCTGGGTGCGGCGTTGAGCTTCGGTGTAGGTCGCCTAGCGATCACTACACGTCGGGTGCCATTGGCCTGATCATGATGTGAGGTGCTGTCTGTGGCGAGGGAGCAAGCTCCCTCGCCACAATGCTTTCCCAGGCCATGTGGCTTCCTACGTCGACCCCGACTACATGCACTACGCCTTGCGTGACTTGTCCGGTGACGCTAACCGGCCGCTCCGTGTACCGACCCCCGGCATCAGGGAAGCCTCCGCGCCGCTGCACCATCTGCTCCTGGCAAAAAAGTCTTTAGCTAACCCGACCTGTACATCGATCGCCGCCGCCAAGCGGCCCAGGCCGATCACTTGCAGCTGCTCTAATGCCTGGCGATTCCCCTCAGCCAGCCGAGCCTGCAACGCTCTTCCACCGAGCGCCGCGGCTGATGCCTTGAGCGTCTGAATAAAGAAAGGGCAGTTTTGGAAAGCGTCGCATTGTTGTCCTGACGAGCCACTCATTTCACGTTTCTAGCGTAAGACGAACGGTGTACCTACCTGTTAGATCTGACAGTAGACGGAGGGCAGTCATTGCCTTTAACTACATATGTCTTATAAAAATTCAATTCAGAAAATAGATTTTTTGTTTTCAGTTGATGAACGGTAGGAGATAACGTGATGAGTAATTCTTTATTGGCCGCTCCTAAAGCAACTAATGTAACTATTATTGGTGAGCTGATACCCGGCGGTTCAGTACGCGGCAGTTATTTCTTTGACGGTGCGGGAGCTGCTGAAGGAGACTCCAGTTATCGGTGGTATATTGATGAGGTTCCGTACGCACCAACCTCAAGATTGGACTTCCCAATTGGCTCAAATTTGGCGGGTAGAACACTGCGGTTTTCGGTGATTCCAAAGTCCGATTCAGGAGAGGCTGGGATAGAGGAAGTTTCGAATATATATAGAGTGGCGACGGGTTATCAAAATATCTCCGATGAGGAAAATAACAACAGCTTTATCAAGCAGCGTGGGAATTTTTCAATTTATAGTAATGAGCCAAGTGATCGAATATTTATTTCAAGTTCTGGCGCGTTCTCGGTTATGGATGGGGGCAGTCAGAGTATTATGGTTAAGGGAAGCGCTTCCTACGCTGGCGCGCCAGCCCCAGAAATTTTACAGTACCTGAGAAATAATCCGGCTACCCGTATTTATTCGACCGAGAAGGATTTTGCCGCTCTTGTTCCGGTGTTGGGAAGCACTACGCGGTTGTTACTATGGGGCGCCAATATCGGTAGCATTCCACCTGGGTTGGAGTTGAATAACGTAAAGTTTGTATATGGCAACTCTTCCGCTTTTGCTTTCATTTATGATAATCCGCCTCCAGGAAAAAATACTATTGGTGCGTTTGGTGATCCCGCGAATGGCGGCGTAGTTCCAGATGATATTCAGCGAGCATTATTGTTCGATAAGCCCAAAGCCATTTATGCGACGTCGCTGTCTTTTACAGTTTTAACGGAAGCTGGACGTCTCTACGCATGGGGGAATAGGGATGATGGGGGATTTATATCGGCGACAGTTAGAACTCAGTTGGATCGAATTCAGGTTGAGCGAGTCATTAGTACTGCCGGCGCATTTTGTGCAATTGGCCCTGAGCGATTTTCTGACCCTAAAATCAAAAGTGTTGTGACGTGGGGCAATACCCTTACCGGGGGGGTTCTTAATCCTTCAGATATTGAAGAGATTCTTGATCAGGACGGAGTTGTCCAAGTTGTGGCCAGTCGTAATGCTTTTTGTGCGATCACTAAACGGCGTAGTAAAGCATTGGCATGGGGTGGAGCGGACGGTGGGTTGATGACTGAGGCGGCAAAGGCACTTGCCGCGCGTGGAGGCATCGTGATGTGCAAGGGGGCCGCTTGGGCGTTTTGTATGATTAACAGTTTTGGAGATGCCGAAGCCTGGGGCAGATCCGATATGGGGGGGGCCACGCCACCACTAGGTGTTGCGGCTGAAGGACCGAGAGATGCCGAACAGTTGCTTAACGAAAGTGGTGAAAAACCACGCATCGCGGCAATGTTTAAGGCGCTGAACGTGGATGGTTGGTACCAAAAAAGCTTAACGGCCGTCTCTCAGGCGTGCGTGTGTGACTCGGCAGGGAATGATGGGAATAGTTTGTATCGATTAACCACTGCTTCTGGAGTAATTACACTTTCCTCGAATGATACGAGTTTCTTTTTATGTGGTCAGAATATGGATGGTACGACTAATAGTTTGATTGCGTGGGGGAATGCAGGTTACGGTGGTTCGATTCCTCAAGCGACCAGACAAGTGCTAATGGCAAGTCAAATAGAAAAGATACATTGTTCAAATGGTGCGTATGGAATCATTAGTGCTCAAGGCAGTGTTACAGGGGTCGTAACTGTTTTTGGCGGGAACAATAATCAGAACGAAGCAGGGCAGATTCCAGATAACTTGCAGGCCTATGTAGAGTCTGGAGTTCAAGAGCTTTATTCCATTAAGCAAATGCCGCCACGAGCACCCACTACTGTACGATTGTCCTCCGCTCTCGTCGCTAGGCGCGTGGATGGAAGTTATGTTGTCTGGGGCGCGAAGAATCTTGTGGCCAACGAATTAATCCTGCCAAAATGATAATATCAAGTGAGTGGCGGTGTTTGGCATTTTTCGTGCGGCCTTGGTGTTTTTTTTGCATTAAGGCTTCTGCTCAGCCTGTCTTGTCTAAAATTGGCGGGAGGTCAAAATGATAATTAACAAAAAAACCGCGGCGGGCCCCATTGCCTCCAATCTGGAAGTTATTGGAGATGCATTAGTGAGAGCTACGGTGCACGGTACCTATACCTATGAAAGTAACGGTGGTAATCATGAGGGTGTCTCTCGTTTTTATTGGCACATAAATGGTGTTCGCTTAATTGAAGAGGGGCAGCTCGATATTAAGTTGAAAGCGTCTGATGTTGGTGGGTTTCTGCAGTTTTCAGTAGTGCCTGTAGCTTCGGGTGGGGTTGAAGGTGTGGAAGCCTTTTCGGATTATTATGAAATACGTTCTGGTTTTCAAGGCATAAGTGATGAGGAGAACGAATGGTGTTACTTGAAGCAGAGAGGTAACTTTTCGTTTCATGTGCCAGAACCTGAAGATAGGATATTTGTATCTACTGGGGGCGTATTTGCGTTACTTGAGCCTGTCAGTGGTGATGTGTTTTTGGAAGGTCAGAATGGTTGGGGATTGCCGGTGCCTCCAGAAATAATAAACTTTCTAAGAAATAATAAAGCGATCAAGTTGTTTTCCTCAGAGTTCAGCTTTGCTGCATTGGTGATAGTGGGTTCTACTAATCAGTTATTATGTTGGGGAGCGACGATCCCGGCGGTTCTACCTCCGCTTCAGGGAATCAAGTCCGTTTACAGCACACGCAGTGCCTTTGCTTTCATTTATGACAATCCTGTGCCGGGTGCGAATAGCATTGGAGCGATAGGTCCGCTGAACAACCCCGCTTCGACAGTGCCTCTGGAAATTCAGCAGGCACTGTGGTTTGACCCTCCTGAAGCTATTTACGCCGCCGATGATGCCTTCGCCGTACGAACCCGGGGAGGTCGCGTATATGCTTGGGGGCAGGCTAATAACGGAGGCTCTATTCCAGCAAATGTGCGCTCACAACTCAATAGGATGTTTATCACGCGAATCGTCGCAACAGCTGTTTCATTCTGTGCGATCAGTGATGAGGGCGACATTGCGGTATGGGGGCTGGCAGCGGGGGGAGGTACGATTGCTGCGGACCGTCTGGAGAGGATTCTGGATGACGGCGGAGTGCAGTCGGTCATTGCTGCCACTACTTCTTTTTGCGCGATAACCAAGAACCGTCGCAGGGCAGTGAGTTGGGGACGAGCTGCCGAAGGTGGTGATATGTCTGCGTCTGCTGCTGCACTGGCTTTGCGGGGAAATATCGTTATCTGCAAATCAACTCGATGGGCCTTTTTGATGGTTAACAGCAATGGTCAGGCGGAGGCTTGGGGGGATACCCGATATGGAGGGGCGCCGCTCACCTCTCAAATAAAAAGGGAATTCAAAGCTGCGTTCAAAGACACTCATCCGGTACCTGGTTTCCCCAATCGTAATTCGGATAAGGCTAGCGCCACAAGACGACATGGCAACGTTTCTTCAACTGTCACTACTGTTGATGGAAATATAAGTTTGTATTCCAATGATGTCAGTTTTTTCCTGTTGAGTCGCCATGATGATGGTCGGACCAATTCCATTGTAGTGACAGGCTTGAACACTCATGGAGGGGCAATGAGCCCCGCACTGCGGCAAGTCTTAATGGCAAGCTTGATTCGCGATGTTTATTGCACCAATGGTGCTTATGGTGTCATCACCACAGCCGGAGGAACAGATGGAGCAGTGTTGGTATGGGGGGCAACTCTGGCAATGGAGGATGCTGGCGAGATTCCCCCCGAGCTTGCGCCTTATCTGCGCAGCGGAGTAACAGAGTTGTACTCCATCAAACGCTTTCCCTATGTCCAAGTACCGCCGCCGCCGCCGCCTATTCCCCCGCGTCCGGATCCATCGTTTGCAGCGCGACGAGTGGATGGCACCTATGTACTTTGGGGCGGAAATGTAAGAAATCAGTATCTCGACCCACAGAAAGCAACATTAGTTACTCCCTAGCCTTCTTTCGAAAAAGCTTGGGGACGGCTGCAATAGCCCTCCCCAAGAGATCGAAGCTGGGAAGAATTATGAAGCACCTTACCGATGACGTTTTGCGCTTCGTTCCAGAACCTGGATCTCATCAAGGAAAAACGTAGCGGCGGTGTTAACGGAAAAATAGATGACTGCGTTCTGCGTTTGCGCAGGAGTTACTGCAGGAGTCGTAAAAGTATGGCTGAATTTTTCCCAGTTTCTGTTAGGCATGACCGTTTTAACGCTTGTCTCACCGGCAAAGGCAGTCGTGATACTTGACGGCGTGGTGCTGCCCGTCGTCTTGCAATAGAAACTAATTTCATACTGGGTACTGTTCTTTAAGCCAGCGTATGCTTTTTCTATTCCGGGCTCGATCAATTCGGCTGCTGTCTTGGAAGCCCGCCAACACACATTTTGCGCTCCATCAATGGCGAGTTCCCCCCGTACTGAAACTTTATTGGCCCAACTGTTCCAGTTGCGATTGTCGAAGCTCGTGAAGTCCCTGAGTGCTGGCGTCAGTTTCCCTACCTGTACTACGCGGCGTAGTGAGTTCATGGGTGAGCCCGTGCCTCGCGTGACGCTGTAAAACACCTCGGTAAGACGTTGTTGAAATCGCCGCAGCTGATTTCCTGGAACATCAAATGTCAGGTCGCTGCGCGGTGGTGAATCCCCTACAGGACGACTGTCAGTGTATTCGACAGTGTCGTCTTCGCTGCCTGACAACATCGCGATCGTCAGCGTGTCAGAAGGATGCCAGCTTGCTTGCCTGGGAAGACGAATGGTGATTATTGGGAGATTGGGGTCCAGTTCATTACCCATCTGCTGATCGATAGTTGGCGCCGGCCATTCGCTAACCTCACCAACTACCCTTAGGTGCAAGTTGTAGGAGCGCTTATCTGGTAAGTCACCAGCCTGTAGTAAGTAATGAACGACTACGGTTCCTTTGGCAATGGCGACGACCAGCGCATTGTCGATTTCGAAATCATAGGTACCAGCCTCTGATATAGGCTGGCTCGGTGTGGCCGGCACTGAGTTCCCATCCCTATCTTTGCCGGCCCAGATGAGGGATGCGAGCAAGTAATGCTGAGCATCTGATTCATCGATATCGATCTGGAGCCTCACATTCCAGCTACCCAGCTCTGCCAGACTGATAACGTCATGCTTAATGACGGGAAATACTACACGAGGTGCATTGGGGCGTTGTACATTCAGGTGTACGTCCACTCTGGTTCGCGCCGACCAACGTGCCCATTCGTCCGGGTAGTTACCGGTCGGGCCAATGACCTGGAAAGCCACAGGTATGAAGTCACCGTTTCCTGCGAGAGCGATCAACGAGTAGTCAATGAGTACAGAGATATCTTCGTCGACTTCATCCACGGTAACTCGGCGTGACACAGTTTGAGATCCCCAGGCGACGAGGATGAGGTCGTATGCCGCCATATTTACCCAATGCCTGCAGACGATTTCTACACCTAATCTGGCGCGCTCATCGTTTACGCCATTCAGCACCACATCCTCAGGCAGTTCGAATATCAGATTCTGATTGCCTTCCTCATCGTCGTCGGGATCTCGTCCCCCGGGACGGCGCAGGTTGACTCGTAAGCGAAGCGGTTTGGTCTCACTCGGATTTCCACCGGGCCGCTTTACCTGGGCATATACCGGATCGGCCCAAAACTCACGTATGTAATGTGGGAATACAGTAAACGGTATGCAACTTAATTCCTCGTCACCCTCGTGAATGATGTTGGAGGCTACTGCTATGGGGTGGTCACCCCAGAACAGATGAAACTCTGTGCCGAGAGGACTGGAAGGGGGGCGTTGCATACGCACGGTCAAGGGATGTTCGACGTGCCGCAGACCAATACCACCATCGGCAGGGCCTGCGGGATTTTCAGGGGCGTCAATATCCTCCGCAATGGGGGGCTGCATTCCAGGAATCTCTACGGCTGGCAAAAGATCGATCTCTACAGGGGGAGTGGACATGATGGGATCCTCGGGATTCATAGGCTCCGGCTTATGGGCGGCTCGGCAAAATCAATCAGATACTTAAAGAAAAGTTCTGGCTACTGTCAGAACTTACAGGTGGCGATGAACATAGGCTGTTGGCTTGAGTTGTTCGTCCTGATTTACGCGAGGCACCGAGTCCCAAGGGTG
This sequence comes from Pseudomonas sp. SED1, assembly GCF_034044025.1. Lineage (NCBI taxonomy): Bacteria > Pseudomonadati > Pseudomonadota > Gammaproteobacteria > Pseudomonadales > Pseudomonadaceae > Pseudomonas > Pseudomonas sp. SED1. Next base: position 89,727 of record NZ_JAXCIS010000015.1, on the reverse strand, counting down.
ACTACGTGCCGGTGACGACTCATGGCGGTGTGTCCACCGGAATAGTGTCGCTTGCCCCTCTGCATCAACCCCGCCGAACGAGTAAACTGCCCGCCTTTTATCCTCACGATGAGACGGTGGGCTTTTGAACGCAGTAAAAACCACAGGGCTGTTATTACTCACCGCCTTATTGGCTGGATGCGGAACCTCGCCGCCCCGCACCCCCAACGACATCTGCGGCATCTTTCGCGAAAAGGACGACTGGTACGACGCCGCCAAGGTGACCCAGGCGCGCTGGGGCGTGCCGATCCAGGTGCCGTTCGCGATCATGTATCAAGAGTCCGGCTTCCGCCAGGACGCCAAGACCCCGCGCAAATACCTGTTATGGATCATCCCCTGGGGCCGCGTGTCCACCGCCTCCGGCTACGCCCAGGCCAAGGACGAAGTGTGGAGCGACTACCAGAAAAGCACCGGCCGCACCGGCGCCAGTCGCGAGGACTTTGACGACGCCATCGATTTTGTCGGCTGGTACATGGACAAGACCTACACCATCAACGGCGTGTACAAATACGATGCCTACGGCCAATACCTGAACTACCACGAAGGCTGGGGCGGTTATCGTCAGCGCACCTATGCGAGCAAAGCCTGGCTGATGCCGGTTGCCAGCAAGGTGCAAGCGCGTTCGCAGATGTATGCGGCGCAATATGCGGGCTGCAAGAATGATTTGGGGCGGGGGTTCTGGAGTCGGTTTTGGCATTGGCTTTGAGTGCGCGGGCATTCCATTGCCCGGCTTAAGGGAGGGTGGCTAAACGGCTAACCATCCCACCAATGGCACCACCATCAAGGTGCTCAACGCCATCGAGATGACGTTGCCGATATAAGGATGAAAGTGCGCGGGTAGCCGTCCTGCAATGGCGCAGGCCAGTGGCGGCGCAATCAACGCGCCTAGCAATGCACTTGAACCCATCACCACCCAGCTGCCGCCATAGGTCAACACGGCCGCCGGGACCACCGACACCAGCGGAACATACGTGGGATACCAACCACGTTTGATCCACTGATGTCTCCAGATCACCACGCCCAGCGCAGACGTCAACGCTTGCGCGCCGATCAGATGCACTATCAGGCCAGATCCATAGGCCGGGCTCATCGGGTTCAGCGCATAAGCCAGTAACACGCCAGCCAATAAGCCAAGGCTGGCCAGCTCATTGCCAAAGAACGGCGCTTCGGAAAAGTCTGCCAATACCCTTCGCGCGCTCCATACCACGCCATAGCTCGGTGGCTTCAAGGGCGCAGGCTTTATCGGGGCTATGTAGTGGCTGCGCACCAGGATCGGCACGCGACGGCACAACACAAATGCAATCACACTGCCAACCGCCATCCCCAGCACATTTCCGATGACCACCGGCAAGCCCAGCGGTACGCAGATGTAATTGACGATCAACAAACACATCGGCGTGACCAGCAAGGCCCCTAGCACTGCGCCGTTGAGGGTGACTTTCCAGCCTCCGCCGAACATCAGCACCATGGCCGCCGGCAGCGAAACAAATGCTGCAAACGTCGGCTGCCAAGTGCTTGCAGTCACAGTCCATCCCCATAGCGCATTACTCAGCAGTAAACCGAGTAATGAGCTGGTCACCAGCCAGGGCCATAGCCCGGTGCCATACGAGATGGCAAAGCCTTGCCAGGACTTGCCTGTACGGCTGGCCCACCACGCCAGGTACGCGCCGCCAAGCAGGCCGAGTGAGGCCAGTTCATGTTTGTAGAACGCGACTTCGCTGATATCCCCCAGCACCCAGCGAAGCCAGGCGCTGGGGTGAGGAAGGCTGGTCACCATGTCGACATAGCCCGGCCAAGGGTGAGTCAGGGCTATCCATAGGATCAGCAATGCACTGGCAGCGCCCAGGGCGATGACTGTCTTATCGGCTCGGGAGCAGTGTAGGGACGGTTTTTCTAAAAGGATTTCCATCATGGGCCCTCCGATCAGCGTGGCAGGGCGCGGTGCTGGGTATACCCGAGCATCTGGTCGTAAAGATCAGTACGCCGGTCCCGCTGCAAGTCGTTGAGGCTGTTCCAGATGGGTGCGCTGCGAGCGCTGGTGAGGTCAACATCGGCAAACAGGATCTCCTGCCGATTCGCCGAAGCCACCGCGCCGATGGGCCAACCGTTGGTTCCGGCAATCAGCGAACACCCGAGGTAACGTGCGTCGCGTTCCTCTCCGATACGGCTGGCAGCGGCGATAAACACGTTGTTGACGTGAGCAGCGGTCATCGTGAGGTACGACGCCATGCACTTCCCCGCGTCGTCGAACAACGGAGGCGGGGTCCATACCCAGTTGTTGAGGCTGCAAATAATATCGGCGCCTTGCTGGCTGAGGATGCGCGGCACCTCAGGGAACCAGATGTCCCAGCAGATCAACAGGCCTATGCGGCCTATGGGTGTTTCAAATACGGGGAACCCTACATCGCCAGGACTGAACCAGAGCTTTTCCAGGTTCCACAAATGGGCTTTGCGGTACTTGCCGATAAAACCGTCCGGCCCCAGCAGTACGGCGGTGTTGAACAACTGCATGCCGGAGATTTCGCTGAGGCCTGCCACCAGATACACCTGATGTTTACAGGCAAAATCCATCCAGGCTTGCACACTCGGTCCGCCCGGAATGGCCTCGGCGTGATCAAACGCATCCTGACGGCTGGAGAAGAAATAGCCACAGTTCGAGAGCTCTGGCAGCACGATCAGATTGGCACCACCGCCCGCTGCTTCCGTTGCCAACTCAAGGCTATGACGCAGGTTACGTTCCCGGTTTTCCATTCCGACCTGGGGATCGAACTGTATGACAGCTATGCGGACAGGGCTTGTTGGATCGCTCATTGCGGGTGACCTCTTATTTTTATGCAACCAAGGGTGGTTGTTTTTTTATAAGAGGTGAAATGATGAACGAGGGTAAGTCAGTTGCTTCCGCTTGGGTTGTAGGTCAGTTCCGGTACGTAGTTTGCTAGAGGCATGGGGATCGTTCCCTCGCTCGGCGCGGGAACGATCGATATCCTTAACGCGGTTGTAAACAATCCACCGCCTGGTCAACCATCACGCGTGCCATATCCACCAGGTGCATTACTGAAATGACTAGTGCCCGCGACGTGCCATCCAACTGGTCGCCGGCTTGTTGGGCGGTGACTGATGCGCAGTGCAACAAGCTGCTGGTATGGGTGAGGGCGCTTTCAAAACTGGTATCGGGGTCAACGGAAAATAGCGCTGGTTCTTCAGTAACAATCTTGCTCATGGTTAAACTCCTAATCGACGTTAGAGAGCCGACACCATCGCTACTAAACGGGGTGGCGGCCGCACGCAGGTTAGTAGACCGGTGATTAGGACCCGGCGCACCCGTAGGTGCCCTACGCACGGCCACCATAACGCAGGGCCGAAAAAAAGCGCCTTGCAGAAGGGGGCGCCTTGCGCCTAATCACGTCGTGGGCTACTAAACCCGGTCACTGAATTGGCAGTGACCGCTGGAGACTAGCCATGTGATTTGAACGGCACAAGGGGGCAGAATTTTCTAGGAAGCTTCCTGCAAAGGAAAGAGAAATGTCACTGATTTGGCCTTTGACGGACGTGTAGTTGTCAGGAGTCAGGCATTCCATATCGGCATTCCTTCTCCTGAAAACGTAAACTGCCGTTCGTTTTTGGCCATTACCTGAATTAGCGCAAAGGGCGGCTGGCTTTCATCGATTAACCTACACCGGCTGCTGTGACAACGAGAGAACACGATGAGCAACGAACTTGAAATAACCGACGTCCGCCTAGGCGACGGCAAAGCCGTGGTCAAAGGCGCCCTGATCACCACGCAATACACCGGCACCCTCGAAGACGGCACGGTGTTCGACTCCTCCTGGGAGCGGGGTAAGCCGTTTCAATGCGTGATCGGTACCGGTCGCGTTATCAAAGGCTGGGACCAGGGGCTGATGGGCATGAAAGTCGGCGGCATTCGCACGTTGTTTGTACCGGCGCATCTGGCGTACGGCGAGCGATCGATGGGCGCGCATATCACGCCCAACAGTAATCTGCGCTTTGAAATTGAGTTGCTGGAAGTACTGACGCGCGACGATTGAGAAGGGATGAACATGGATGTTGTTGAAACGATGGCCTTGCCGCGCAGTTCGATAGCGGGCATCCGGGTGGTTGAGCTGACCCTTGAGGATGAAGCCGAGCTGCAGGGCTTTTTCGAGGCGGCGCCGGAGTATTTTCTCGCGGTCAACGGTGAGCCTGCCATGCCCATGGAGGCGCGGGATGAGTTGACTCTTCAACTGCCCGACACCTGGAGCTACACGCGGATGTACTGGATTGGCTATCGCAATGCCGAAGGGCAGTTGGTTGCGGTGGTGAATGTGGCGTCCGACCTGCTGGCGGCCGGGGTTTGGCATATCGGGTTGCTGTTGGTGGCCACGCCGTTGCATGGCACCGGTTTTGCGCGGCAGCTGCATGCGGATTTCCAGACGTGGGTGGTGAGCCAGGGCGCACGCTGGTTGCGGCTGACGGTGGTGGTGGGGAACGTCAAGGCCGAGCGGTTCTGGCCCCGGCTTGGGTATGTTCAGGTGCGGACTCGGGATGGGATCGAGATGGGGCGGCAGGTGAATCGGGTGTCCATTCAGGTGAAGGCCTTGGCGGGTGGGCAGATCAATGAGTATTTGGCGCTGGTAGAGCGTGATCGACCGTCCTTTGCGTAGCAGCTGTCGAGCCTGGGCGAGGCTGCGTTCGGCGCGACTCGGTGCTGTGTCTGGCTCGATGACCGCAGTGCGGCCGACGCTGCCTCGCTTAGGCTCGACAGCTGCTACGGGGGTGGAGGCGCCTACCTGAACCCTACCTGAAGAATCTTCCTAACCCTTTCGGGTGCGCTTTCCTACGGTTTACTCTCCTTAAATCGGAGCGTAAACTTCGCGCGTTTTCATCAATAGCGGAGACCCTCAGTGGGTACTTGTTCGAGTGACAGTCGTCGGCCGGTCTCGATAACCGGCACAAACTTGGCAAGATAACGCGCATTTTTCCGATGCCGTTGTCTCGCCCAAAAGCGAGAAACGGCATCCCGGTAGCGGCCAGTCCTGGCCCGATTCCGAGTTCCCTCTCATCGACGCTGACCAGTAGGTGATGCCCTGCATCGCGGTACTACGGACGCGCCTGTCGTTTGCGACAGGCGGGCCTGTCCTGTCGTGCCCGCCACTCGGCCACGGCACCGGACGGTCGTACCTGCCCGAAGGTTTCCTCACGCAGGAGTGACACACCATGCAAGCAATCAACAACATCAACCTCAACTCACTGATCGACACGCTGGTCAGCCTCACCGCAGCCTTTATCCTCGGCGGCTTGATTGGTTTCGAACGTCAGTACCGCCAGCGCACAGCAGGCTTGCGTACCAATGTGCTGGTGGCGGTGGGCGCGGCGATTTTCGTCGACATGGCCAACCGTCTGGGCGGCGCGGAAGGGGCGGTGCGGGTCGTGGCCTATGTGGTCTCGGGCATCGGTTTTCTTGGTGCCGGCGTGATCATGCGTGAAGAGGGCAACGTGCGCGGGCTGAATACCGCAGCCACCCTTTGGGCATCGGCGGCGGTGGGCGCGTGTGCCGGTGCCGACCTGATCCTCGAAGCGCTGCTGGGCACGTTGTTTGTGCTGGCAGCCAACACCTTGCTGCGGCCGATCGTCAATAACATCAACCGCCAGCCATTGGACGTGGTGTCGGCCGAGGTCACCAACATTCTCTACGTGGTGGCCCGGCGTACCCAGCAAAAAGCGGTCTTGGCCTTGCTCGAAGCCGAGCTTGCGCGCTGCAACTACCCGGCCAGTGACGTGGACGTACGTCCCTTTGGTCCTGAAGAGGTGGAAATCGAGGCGACGCTGGCCGTGACCTCCGTCGACGGTGACGAACTGGACGCGCTGGTGGCGCGTATTTCGACCTCGACTCTTGTGGTACAGGCGTTCTGGAGCCCAAGTACCACCGACTAGACGACCTCCGCTCCCCGGCAGGCCGCTCTTTACTATGCTTTAGTGAGGAAAAGTCCTACATCGAGCTGGGACTATCCCTTCAGTTGCCGCGTCATTCCATTGGTAAGGTTGCGCGCTTGCGACTAGCCAGGCACGCCGGTGCCGCTTACCTATGGTTATGCGCGGTTCAAGTGGAGGGACCCGGCTATTGCTTGTAGGAATGTTCAGAGCCGTTCGTCGGAACTGTCATTTCTCACAGGTAGATAGGTCCCGTGTGATGTGTAACGGTGCTGAATTCTCCCAGGGGAGCCTTATGAGCAAAGCTTTAATCGTGGATGACCATCAATTTATCCGCGCAACCGTGCGCTATCTGCTGAGGCAGGAAGGTTTCGACACGATCTTCGAGGCCGGCAACGGCGCCGATGCCATGCAGATCGCCAGGGAAGAGCGCCCCGAGCTGATCATCCTCGACCTGGCGATGCCCAAATTGGGCGGCCTGGAGGTGATCAGCCGAATCAAGGCGCTGGGCCTGCCTTGCAAGATCCTGGTGCTGACGTCCTACCTGGCGGTGTTCTTCTCCACCCGCTGCATGCGGGCCGGTGCGATGGGGTTTGTCGCCAAGACCGGCGAGCTGGATGAACTGCAAAAAGCGATCAAGGCCGTGATGTCCAACTACAGCTGCTTTCCGAGCCTGCCCACCAGCTCGGTGCGGCGCGACGATTTGCAGTCCACCGAGCAGGACCTGGTGGCAGAGCTGTCCGACCGTGAGTTGACCGTGTTGCAGAAGCTGGCACTGGGGCTTGGCAACAAGGAAATAGCCGAGGACATGTTGCTCAGCCACAAGACCATCAGCACTTATAAAACCCGCTTGAAGGAGAAGCTGCGGATGTCGTCGGTGGTGCATTTGTCCAAGTTCGCCCAGCGCAATCACCTGATCTGAAATGAACAACTTCCGGGTCTTGTGGCTGAGTGCAAGTCTGCTGCTGGGCGTGTTTTGTACACAAGGCCTGGCCCTGGGTGAGCCACGCACCCTGTACCTGCTGGGGCACTCCATTCTTGAAACCCCCACCGTAGAGCTGCAAGAGGCGGACTGGCGCTGGCTACGCGAACGGCGCCGCTTATTGATGGGGATTTCGGCGCCTGATTACGCACCTTTCGAGCTGAGCACCAGCGATGAGCTTGAGGGGATTACGGCGGATTATGCGGCGCTGATCGCCGATGCACTGAACATCACCATAGAAGTCAGACGCTACGACAATCGGGATGAAGCCATCAGCGCGCTCAAGCGCGGCGAGGTGGACTTTATGGGGTCTGCCAACGGTTACGAAGCAGCAGACTCGCAACTTGTGTTATCGCGCTCCTACGCCATGGATCAACCAGCACTTGTAACCCGCACAGGCGACAGCCAGACCTTGAGTGCCGACCTGGCCGGCAAGCGCGTGGCGATGTTCTATCACTACATGCAACCTGATGCGGTGCAGGCGTTTTATCCCCATGCCCGGCTACAGCTTTTTCCGTCGACCTTCGAGGGCATCGGTGCGGTGGCGTTTGGTCAAGCAGATGTTTACCTGGGGGACGCAATCAGCACCAACTACCTGATCAACAGAAACCACCTGAACAACGTTCGAATGGCGGATTTCTCGTCACTTGAAGTCAATCCCTTCGGGTTTGCATTCCCCCGTGACAACACGCGCCTGCAGTCGATCATCAACGCGGCGCTGGCCGTTATTCCGGTCAGTGAGCAGATGGAAATCCTGCGGCGCTGGAGTGCGGGTAATCTTGGGTTCCTGGGCGCGGACCGGTTGCGCTTGAGCGCCAGTGAACAGCGTTGGCTGGACAAGAACCCCAGGATAAAGGTCGCGGCACTCGACAAGTTCCTGCCGGTTTCATTTGTCGACAAGCAGGGCGCGTTCGAAGGTTTGAGCGCGGAGGTGCTGGCTCGCATCAGCTTGCGCACCGGGTTGAAGTTTGACTTCATCCCGGGCACCTCGATGCCCCAGCAAATCGACAAGGTCAGCGCGGGTGGCGCAGACATGATCGCGGTGGTCACGCCCAGCGCCGAGCGGACCGAAAAGGTGCGCATTACCCGACCTTACCTGATCAATCCGTTTGTGCTGGTCAGTCGCATTGATGACGGCACCCCCCTGACCCTGGAAGACATGGCCGGCAAGCGCCTGGCGCTGATTGGCAGCAATAGCCTGCAGGAGGGGATCGCCCGGGACTATCCCACCATCAAGTTCGTGGACGTCGAGAACCCTGAACACGCCATGGCGCTGGTGGCCAGTGGCGGCGCCGATGCTGCCGTCAATACCTTGATCAGCGCCCGCTACATGATTGCCCGCGAATACCGTGACCGGTTGCGGGTTACCAGCACGGTCGGCTCTGAGCCGGCCCGCATCGCTTTCGGTGTCAACCGCAGCCAACTGGAGTTGTATTCGATCCTGGACAAAGCACTGCTGAGCATCACGCCCCAGGAAATGGACGAGTTGGCCAGCCACTGGCGCAGCGAAGTGCTGGTTGAAGACAGCTACTGGGCGCGGCACCGCAATGCAATTATTCAAGGCTTCAGCCTCGCGGCACTGCTGTTGCTGATCACCCTCTGTTGGGCAATCTATCTGCGCCAGCTGATCCGCAAACGAGTCCAGGCCGAGCGCGCCCTGAGTGATCAGATGCGCTTTATGGGGGTGTTGATCGACGGCACGCCTCATCCGATTTATGTGCGGGATCGCCTCGGTCGGCTGATGGCATGCAACAGTGCTTACCTCGATGTGTTCGATTACAAGCTGGAGGATGTGACCGGTAAAACCGTGGTCGAGACCGACCCTGGCAATCGTCCCCAGGCCGAGTCTTTTCATCAGGATTACCTGCGCCTGATGGAGCGGGGCGAGCCGCAGATCCAGGACCGTGTGCTCAAGGTGCCGGACGGGACGGTGCTGACCATCTACCACTGGATGCTGCCGTACCGCGACGGTGATGAGCGGGTAGTGGGCATGATCGCCGGCTGGGTCGACGTCAGCGAAAGGCAGCACCTGCTGGGCCAGTTGCAGGAGGCCAAGGAGGATGCCGACGCAGCCAATCGCGCCAAGACCACCTTCCTCGCGACCATGAGCCATGAAATACGCACCCCCATGAACGCCGTGATCGGCATGATCGAACTGGCCTTGAAAGCCGCCGAGCAGGATCGGGCCGACCGTGATGCGCTGGAGGTGGCCGCTGATGCGTCGCGGGGCATGCTGGAGTTGATCGGCGATATTCTCGACATCGCACGCATTGAGTCGGGCCATCTGTCCCTGGCCCTTGAACCTTCGAACCTGCACGAGTTGCTGTCTTCCGTAGCACGGGTATTCGATGGGCTGGCGCGGGCCAAGGGCCTGCTATTGACGGTGGAACTCGACCCGCTGATTGACCGATACGTGGTGGTGGACCCGATGCGTTTCAAGCAGGTGGTGTCGAACCTGCTGAGCAATGCAATCAAGTTCACTCCCCATGGCCAGGTACGGCTTGGCGCGTCCGGTTCGTCGGCGATTACCAACGGCTACCTGAGCCTCAGGCTGTGGGTGGAAGACACCGGCATCGGCATCAGTGTCGAAGACCAGAAACGCCTGTTCAACCCGTTTATCCAGGGCAACAACACCGCGCAATCGGCGCGCAGCGGTTCGGGCCTGGGCCTGGTCATCAGCCGCAACCTGTGCGAGATGATGGGCGGGCAACTGCAATTGAGCAGTCTGTTGGGGCAGGGCACCCGGGTGGACGTCACGCTGGAGCTGGAAGTCGCCGACGCGATCCTGAGACCGGCCGTATCCGTTGCCTTGGAAACTCCGCCGGTTCATGCACTGAGCATTCTGGTAGTGGATGACTACCCGGCCAACCGACTGCTGCTGGCCCGGCAGTTGAGCTTCCTGGGGCACCGAATCACCACTGCCGAAGATGGCGTCGAGGGGCTTGAGTTGTGGTTGTCCGGTCATTTTGACGGGGTGATTACCGACTGCAATATGCCGTTCAAGGACGGTTACGAACTCGCGCGGGATATCCGCACCCTGGAGCGTGAGCGTGGCCTGGCGCCTTGCCTGCTGTTGGGGTTCACCGCGAATGCCCAGCCCGAGGAGGCCGAACGTTGCCGGCAGGCGGGAATGGATGGCTGCCTGTTCAAACCCACCGGCCTTGAGGATTTGCATGCGGCTCTGGTGCTGCGAACGGCAACGCCTTCTGTGGCACCGGCCACCGCAGATGAGCCATCGGCAGACTTTGACTTGAGCCACCTGGAGAAACTGACCGGGGGCGATATCGACGCGGTAAAAGAATTGCTGGCGCCGTTGCTCGACAGCCTGGAAGCCGACCATGGGCAGTTGCTGATCCTGCAACGCAAGGCCGACTTTGCCGGCCTGCATGACTTGGCCCATCGCACCAAAGGCGGCGCGCGCATGGTTAAGGCCCAGGCATTGATGGAGTGCTGTGAGGTACTGGAAAACGTCTGTGAACGGCAAGCGCATAACGAGCTGGCCGGTACCGTCGACGACGTGGACGAAGCGCTCGCTCACCTGCATCACGGGTTGTCGGTTTATTGCAATCAGACTTGACCGGCGAGGGCTGTCATTCGAGCTATTTGGGACAACTCCTACATGAAGGTGGAACAAGCCTTATTTAGTCTTCGAGATATGTCTGGAAAATAGGCCGCCCAGTCCCTCACGAGCGCTCCTTGCTCAGGTGATCGCCATGCCAAACAAAGCACTGACCATCCTGATCGCCGATGAACAGCACCTTCAACGGCTGTACATCGAAAAAATGCTCAACCAATTGGGCTACTACCGCATCGTCCCGGTGCAAACTTTTGAAGAAGTGCTGATCCTCACGGCCATCCCGACGGAGCCGTTCGACGTGCTGATCATCAATGCCGGGTTGGCAGACAGCGAGGGCGGGGTACTGGCCTACCAGGAACAGCACCCGCAGATTCGCCATGTGCTGGTCTACGATATCCGCGACCTGGGCACGCCGGCCGCCACACCGACACTGCTGGTGCGCCTGCCGGGAGCGCCGGACAGCGTCAACCTCGAACACTTCATGGACATCATCGACCCGCCGCCAGCCACTTGTGGCTTGCGGGTACTGCCGTGGCTGCGGGAGTTGTCCCGCAGCCCTGCGGCTTAGTCCCAGTTCGGGGCGATGCCTTTGGGGCTGGTCAGCCGATGGTCACGCTCCAGGCCGGCGATCTGCGCCATATCGGCGTCGCTCAAGGTCAGCTCCAGCGCCTTGAGGTTGCTGGCCAGGTTGGCGCGCTTGGTCGACGACGGGATCACCGCGTAACCCAGTTGCATGGCCCAGGCCAGGGTCACTTGCGCCGGGGTTGCCTGATGACGTTCGGCGATCTGCTGGATCACCGGGTCCTTCAGCACTTCGCCGTAGGCCAGGGTCATGTAGGAAGTGATCTGGATGCCATGGGCCTTGGCAAAATCCGCCACGGTGCGGTTTTGCAGGTACGGGTGCAGCTCGACCTGGTTGGTCGCGATGTGCTCGGCACCGACGGCGGCAATCGCCTGTTTCATCAGGTCGACGGTGAAGTTGGAAATGCCGATCTGGCGGGTCAGGCCCTGGCGCTTGGCTTCCAGCAACTGGCCCATGAACTCGGCGACCGGCACCTGGTCTTCCGGCGATGGCCAGTGGATCAGGGTCAGGTCCAGGTAATCGGTCTGGAGCTTGCGCAGGCTCTCCTTGAGGCTGGGAATCAGCTGGCCTTCAGCGAAATTGGCGATCCAGATCTTGCTGGTGATAAACAGCTCGTCCCGTGGGATGCCGCTGTCGGCAATGGCCTGGCCGACATCGGCTTCGTTCTCGTAGATTTGCGCGGTGTCGATGACGCGGTAGCCCAGCTCCAGGCCGGTGCTGACGGAGTCGATGACGACCTGGCCTTGCAGGCGGAACGTACCGAGGCCGAATGCGGGAATAGACATGAGTGACTCCTGAAGTGATGTGAACAATGGAGTCGAGTATCGACCCCTCGTTCCTTCAGAAAAACCGCTGAATCCGAAAAGGACTCTTTACCAAAAGTCATGAGTGGTGAAGAGCAAGAGCCAACACAGCTACCGTGACCACATAGGAAGCGACTGACGGATATTGCTAGAAATTTCCCACAGGAGTACAAATGTACTCCATGACGAATCTAACGCCCCGCCGTACCGCCATCCTGACCTTTATCCGCGACCGTATCGCGCAGCAAGGCCAGTCCCCCAGCCTCGCCGAGATCGCGGAGGCGTTCGGCTTTGCCTCCCGCAGCGTGGCGCGCAAGCATGTGCTGGCGCTGACCGAGGGTGGCTTTATCGAGGTCAACCCCAACCAGGCACGCGGCATTCGCCTGCTCAATCAGCCGGCGCGGCCGGAGCTGCTGGACATCCCGGTACTCGGCCGGGTAGCTGCCGGCTTGCCCATCGGCGCCGACGCTGAAGTGCACAACCGCCTCTTACTCGACCCGGCCATGTTCGCGAAAACCCCGGATTACCTGCTGCGGGTGCAGGGCGATTCGATGATCGAAGACGGCATCCTCGATGGCGACCTGGTGGGCGTACGCCGCAGTGCCGAGGCCTTGAACGGGCAGATCGTGGTGGCGCGCCTTGACGGTGAAGTCACCATCAAGCGTTTCGAACACGTCGGCGAGCGCGTGCGCTTGCTGCCGCGCAACCCCGCTTATCAACCCATCGTGGTGCGGCCCGATCAGGACCTGGCCATCGAAGGGGTGTTTTGCGGTTTGGTGAGGCAAGGCTGATGGGCGCCGTCGTTGCACTGGACTCGCTGTTCAATGGCGGCCGGGTCTGGAAAGGCCGGCCCGCCGCGCCGCCTGCCAGCATCCATCCCACCGGGCTTGCGGCCCTGGATGCAGTGCTGCCCAGCGGTGGCTGGCCGGAAGCGGCGTTGAGCGAAATCCTGATGGCGAAGGAGGGCGTGGGCGAGTTGCAACTGGTGTGGCCGACCCTGGCGCGATTGGCGGCGGCCGGCGAGCGCATCGTGCTGGTGGCGCCGCCTTACACGCCGTACCCCCACGCCTGGCAAAACGCCGGGGTGGATGTGCGCCAGCTTTCCGTGATCCAGGCCGATGAACGTGACGCCCTGTGGGCCGTGGAGCAATGCCTGCGTTCCGGCAGTTGTGGCGCGGTGCTGTGCTGGCCGCGCAAGGCCGATGACCGGGCCTTGCGCCGCTTGCAGGTGGCGGCGGAAACGGGCCAGACCCTGGCCTTTGCCTGGCGTTCCTTGAACGAGGCCATCAACCCGTCACCGGCCGCCTTGCGCCTGGCGGTGGAGGCGAGCCCTGCGCAAGTGCGGGTGCTCAAGTGCCGGGGCGGCCTGGCCCATCCCGCGCCCATTGCGCTTGGGCACTGAGGTTGGCATGCGCTGGGTGTGTATTGTCTTCCCGCAATTGGCGCTGGACGGGGTGCTGCGTCTGCGCCCCGAACCGGATCAGCCATTGGCCCTGTTGGCCGGCACGCCCCAGCGGCGGGTGCTGCAAACCGTCAATGAGGCCGCCCGCAAACTCGGCCTGCGCCCCGGCCAATCCCTGACGGCGGCCCATGCCTTGACCAAGGCTTTTGCCTGCGCCGAATACGACCCGGCGCAGATCGAATACTGGCAGCAATTTCTCGCCGCCTGGGCTTACCGTTTCAGCTCCCAGGTCAGCGTGTATTACCCACGGGCGTTACTGTTTGAGATCGAGTCGAGCCTGGGCCTGTTCGGGCCCTGGCCGTTGCTCGAAGCGCGCTTGCGCAAGGAACTGACCGACCTCGGGTTTCGCCACCGCATCGTCGCCGCGCCGAACCCGGCGGCGGCACGGATTCTGGCGAATGCCTACGACGGCCTGGCCGTGGCCGATGAGCAAGGCCTGCAACAAGCCCTGGCGCCGATCCCCATCGATCGCGCCGGCCTCGACCCGCAAGCCGCCACCGCGTTGTCGCGCATGGGCCTGCGCACCCTGGCCCAGGTGCAGGCATTGCCCCGGCATACCCTGGCCCGGCGTTTCGACGCGGCGCTGCTCAAACACCTCGATGCACTGTGCGGGCAACGGCCCCTGGCCCTGGCGTTCTACCAACCGCCGGACCAGTTCGATGTGCGCATCGAGCTGAATTTTGATGTGCTGTCCCACCAGGCTTTGCTATTTCCCTTGCGCCGTTTGACCGGCGATTTATCGGCGTTCCTGTGTGGCCGCGACAGTGGCGTGCAGCGCTTTGACCTGCACCTGGAACACGCCGCAGAACCCGACACCGTCATCAAAGTCGGCCTGCTCAGCGCCGAGCGTGACGCAGCGATGCTGTTTGAACTGGCCCGTGGCCGCCTGGAGCAGGTGCAAGTCACCTCGCCGGTGCGTGGCTTTCGCCTGGTGGCCCAGGACCTGCCGGTGTTTGTGCCCCAGCGCCAGGACCTGTTCGACGAGCGCCCGCAACAAACCCTGCCGTGGGAACAACTGCGCGAACGCCTGCGGGCGCGGCTTGGAGACGAGGCGGTGCAAGGCCTGCGCTTTCACGCCGATCACCGCCCCGAATGCGCCTGGCAACCCGGTGCTGATCTTCGCCCGTGCTCACCCTCAAACAACGTGCAACGCCCCGGCTGGTTGTTGCATGAACCGACGCCCCTGGCCGAGCACGGCCTACACATCCTGATGGGCCCGGAGCGCATCGAATCCGGCTGGTGGGATGGCGCCGATGTGCGCCGCGATTACTACCTGGTGCGCACCCGCGCCGGCCAACAGGGCTGGGCGTACCGCACCGTGGGTGAAAGCGGCGCGCTGTGGCTGCAAGGCTGGTTCGCATGAATTACGCGGAGCTGCATTGCCTGTCCAACTTCAGTTTCCAACGTGGCGCCTCCAGTGCCCGCGAGCTGTTCGAGCGGGCCAAGCAGCAGGGCTACGCAGCGCTGGCGATCACCGATGAGTGCACCTTGTCGGGCATCGTCCGTGCCTGGCAGGCGGCCAAGGAAGTCGAGTTGCCGCTGATTATCGGCAGCGAGATGCGCCTGGAAAACGGCCCCAAACTGGTGCTGCTGGTGGAGAACCTGGAGGGCTATCAGCACCTGTGCCGGCTGATCACCATCGCCCGCCGCCGTGCGGAAAAAGGTCACTACCGCCTGCTGCAGGAAGACTTCACCTCCGTGCAAGGTTTGCTGGCGTTATGGCTGGTCGAAGACACCGACACCCAGGCCCATATCCAATGGCTGCGCAGCACGTTTACCGATCGCCTGTGGCTGGCGGTGGAGCTGCATTGCGGCCAGAACGATGCCCGCCACCTTGAACAACGTTTGAACCTGGCCGCCAGCCTGCACCTGCCGGCGGTGGCCTGCGGCGATGTGCATATGCATGTGCGTGGTCGCCGTGCCCTGCAAGACACCATGACCGCGATCCGTCATCACGTCCCGGTGGCTGAAGCCGGTGCGCGCCTGCACCCCAATGGCGAACGGCACTTGCGCAGCCTCGATGCACTGGCCGCGCTGTACCCGGCGCACTTGCTGGAAGAGTCCCTGAATATTGCCCGGCGTTGCACCTTCGACCTCGGCCAGTTGCGCTATCAATACCCGAGGGAACTGGTGCCCGAAGGGCAAACGCCTGAGAGCTGGTTGCGTACCTTGACCGAAGAGGGCATTGCCCAGCGTTGGCCGCACGGCGTGGACGCCAAGACCCTTGGGCAGATCAACGATGAGCTGAAGCTGATCACCGAGCTGGGCTACGAAAGCTACTTCCTCACCGTGCATGACATTGTGCGCTTCGCCCGCAGCCGTTCGATCCTGTGTCAGGGCCGCGGCTCGGCGGCCAACTCGGCGGTGTGTTTTGCCCTGGGCATCACCGAGATCGACCCCACTCTGACGAGCATGTTGTTCGAGCGCTTCCTGTCCCGGGAGCGCAATGAACCGCCGGACATCGACGTGGACTTCGAACACGAACGCCGCGAAGAAGTGCTGCAATACGTGTTCCAACGCTACGGCCGCACCCGCGCCGCATTGACGGCGGTGGTCAGCAGTTACCACGGCGCGGGTGCGGTGCGCGACGTGGCCAAGGCCCTCGGGTTGCCGCCGGATCAGGTCAACGCCCTGGCCGACTGTTGCGGGCGCTGGAGTGATGAGGCGCCGCCCCTGGAGCGTTTGCGCGAAGGTGGCTTCGACCCCGACAGCCCGGTGTTGCGCCGGGTGCTGACCTTGACCCAACAACTGATCGGCTTCCCCCGGCACCTGTCCCAACACCCCGGCGGTTTCGTGATTTCCGAACACCCGCTGGACACTCTGGTGCCGGTAGAAAATGCGGCCATGGCCGATCGCACCATTATCCAGTGGGACAAGGACGACCTCGACGCCGTGGGCCTGCTCAAGGTGGATATTCTCGCGCTGGGCATGCTCAGTGCGATTCGCCGCTGCTTCGACCTGCTGCGCCGCCATCGCAACCAGGACCTCAGCCTGGCCACGGTGCCCAAGGAAGACGCGGCGACCTACGCGATGATCAGCAAGGCCGACACCATTGGTGTGTTCCAGATTGAATCGCGGGCGCAGATGTCGATGTTGCCAAGGCTCAAACCACAGACCTTTTATGACCTAGTGATTGAGGTCGCCATCGTGCGGCCCGGGCCGATCCAGGGCGGCATGGTGCATCCGTACCTGCGGCGGCGGAACAAGGAGGAAGAAACTACCTACCCATCGCCGGAACTCAAGGCCGTGCTGGAGCGCACCCTGGGCATCCCGCTGTTCCAGGAACAAGTCATGCAGATCGCCATGGTCGCCGCCGATTACGGCCCTGGCGAAGCCGACCAGTTGCGCCGCTCCATGGCCGCCTGGAAACGCCACGGCGGCCTCGAGCCTCACCAGCAACGCCTGCGCACCGGCATGTTGAAAAACGGCTACAGCGAAGCCTTCGCCGCGCAGATCTTCGAGCAGATCAAGGGCTTTGGCAGCTACGGCTTTCCCGAGTCCCACGCCGCCAGTTTCGCCTTGCTGACCTACGCCAGTTGCTGGCTCAAATGCCATGAGCCGGCAGCCTTTGCCTGCGCGCTGATCAACAGCTGGCCCATGGGTTTTTACAGCCCGGACCAGATCCTGCAGGACGCCCGTCGCCATCATTTGCAGATTCGCCCGGTGGATGTGCAAGCCAGTGACTGGGACTGCAGCCTTGAACCGATCGAAGGCCAACAGCCGGCGATTCGCATGGGCTTGCGGATGATCTCCGGGTTTCGCGAAGAGGATGGCCGGCGCATCGAAACGGCGCGCCAGGCACGGGCGTTTTTCGACATTGCCGACCTGGGCGAGCGCGCTCGATTGGACACCCGCGCCCAGGAGTTGCTGGCGGATGCCGGTGCCTTGCGTGGCCTGGCCGGGCATCGGCACCGGGCGCGCTGGGAGGTGGCCGGGGTGCAAAAGCAACTGGGGCTATTTGCCGGTTTGGCCAGCCCCGAAGAAGCGGTAGTGGAACTGCCGAAGCCGACAGTGGGCGAAGACCTGTATGCCGATTACGCCAGCGTCGGCACCACCCTGGGCCCACATCCATTGGCATTGTTGCGCGATGAGTTGCGCGCACGACGCTGCCGCAGTTCCAAGGAGTTGCTGCTGGTTGAGCATGGACGCAACGTCAGCGTCGCCGGCCTGGTCACCGGTCGACAACGCCCGGGCACGGCCAGCGGCGTCACCTTCGTTACCCTGGAAGATGAGTTCGGCAATATCAACGTGGTGGTCTGGCGCGATCTGGCCGAGCGCCAACGCCAGGCGCTGGTGGGCTCGCGGTTGCTTAAAGTGGATGGGCGCTGGGAGGCAGTGGGGGAGGTTCGACACCTGATCGCCGGGCGTCTGACCGACCTGACCCCGCTGCTGTCGGGCATCAATGTGCGCAGCCGGGATTTTCGCTGAATCGGCCCTTGCCCCTTCATGCAGGCATAAGCAATATGCAATGAAACCAACTGCTGCCGCCGGGCTCAAAGTTTTCATCACCGCCCAGCTTTTATCTTTTGCAGAGCCGACTGATGCAGTTTTTATCCGATAACCACGGCTGTGATGGCTGGGCTGGCGAAATGGCCCAGAGGATTCGTGCATTCGATTGGTCCACTACCGACCTCGGCCCGATTGGTGACTGGCCCTCCAGCCTGACCAGTGCCGTGCAGATGATGCTGGCATCGCCCATCCCGATGGTCATGCTGTGGGGACGGACGGGTTACATGATCTACAACGACAGCTATTCAGTGTTTGCCGGTGGCCGCCACCCCTACCTGCTGGGGGTACCGGTAGAGCTGGGCTGGCCGGAAGTGGCCGACTTCAACCGCAATGTGGTCGACACCTGCCTGGCCGGCGGCACCTTGTCCTACCGCAGTCTGCCCCTGGAACTGTTGCGCGACGGCCGCCCGGAACAAGTGTGGATGGACCTGTATTACAGCCCCGTGGCCGGTGACGACCAGCAACCGGCCGGGGTCCTGGCGATTGTGGTGGAGACCACCGAGCATGTGATCTCCGAGCGCCTGCGTCAGGAACTCACTCACAACCTGGAACAGCGCGTTGCCGCCGAAGTGCAGGCCCGTTCCGCCGCCGAAGAACAGTTGCGCCAGTCGCAGAAGCTCGAAGCCATCGGCGGCCTGACCGGCGGCGTGGCCCACGACTTCAACAACCTGCTGCAAGTGGTCTCCGGCAACCTGCACCTGCTGGCCCGGCATGAACCGGACAACCTCCAGGTGCAGCGCCGGGTGAGCGCCGCCATTGCGGCAGTGGAGCGCGGGGCAAAGCTGACCTCGCAACTGCTGGCGTTCGCCCGTCGCCAGCCGCTGTCGCCGGCGGTGTACAACCCACTGCGCATCTATGAAGGCCTGGGCGAGCTGCTGCAGCGGGCGCTGGGAGAAACCATCCAGGTTGATGTACAACTGCCCAAGGATCCGTGGTGCATTAACGTCGACCGCAACCAATTGGAAAATGCACTGCTCAATCTGGCGATCAACGCCCGGGACGCCATGAAAGGCGAGGGCGTGATTCGGATCACCGGTGAAAACATCATCCTCAACCCCCCGGATTGCGCCGGCAAAAGCATCAGCCCCGGCGAATATGTGCGCCTTGCCGTCGCCGACAGCGGCGCCGGCATGTCACCGACGATCCTGGCACGGGCCTTCGAACCGTTTTTCACCACCAAGCCGAATGGGCACGGTACCGGCCTGGGCCTGAGCATGGTGTTCGGGTTCGTGCGCCAAAGTGGCGGGCATGTGGAGGTCGAGAGCGTGGAGGGCAGCGGCACCGTGGTGCAGATGTATTTCCCGCGCAGCCTCCGGCCGGAAAGCCAGGAAGCACCTGTCGCCCTTACGCCACAGCACTGCGGCGGCCAGGAGACCATTCTGGTGGTCGAAGACAATGAAGGCGTACGAGCGGCCGCAGTGGAATTGCTCGAACAATCCGGCTACACCGTGCTCACCGCCGAAGACGGTGACAGGGCCATGCAGATGCTACACGGCGGCCTGCAACCGGACCTGATCTTTACCGACGTCGTGATGCCGGGCCGGGTCAAAAGCACCGACCTGGCCGAATGGGCGCGTGAGCAAGTGCCGGCGATAGCGGTGCTGTTCACCTCCGGGCACACCCGCGACATTCTCTCCAGCAACCACCTGCTGAGCGCCGATATTCATCTGCTGAGCAAACCCTATAGCCCGGATGAGTTGGCGCAACGGGTGCGCTCGGTGCTGACTTCCCGATAAGGTTACCCATGACTTCCCAGCGCAATCTGCCCCCAGACACCTCACTCACCACCCAACGCCCAGGCTTCGTGCGGGTGCGGGGTGCCCGGGAACACAACCTGCGCAACGTCGACGTGGACATCCCCCGTGACGCCCTGGTGGTGTTCACCGGCGTGTCCGGCTCTGGCAAATCCTCGCTGGCATTCTCCACCGTCTACGCCGAAGCCCAGCGCCGCTACTTCGAATCCGTGGCGCCCTATGCGCGCCGCCTGATCGACCAGGTCGGCGTGCCCGACGTCGACTCCATCGAAGGCCTGCCACCTGCCGTGGCCCTGCAACAACAGCGCGGCACACCCAGCACGCGCTCCTCGGTGGGCAGCGTCACCACCTTGTCCAGCCTGATCCGCATGCTCTACTCCCGCGCCGGCAGCTACCCGGTGGGGCAACCGATGCTGTACGCCGAAGACTTTTCCCCCAACCTGCCCCAAGGCGCCTGCCCGCAATGCCACGGCCTGGGCCGCGTGTACGAAGTAACCGAAGCGCTGATGGTGCCCGATCCTTCCCTCACCATCCGCCAACGCGCCGTGGCGTCCTGGCCACTGGCGTGGCAAGGCCAGAACCAGCGCGACATCCTTGTTACCTTGGGCTACGACGTCGACATCCCATGGCGCGACCTGCCGAAAAAGCAGCGCGACTGGATCCTCTTCACCGAAGAAACCCCCACCGTCCCGGTGTACGCCGGCTTCACGCCTGCCCAAACCGGCGACGCCCTCAAACGCAAACTCGAACCCAGCTACCAAGGCACCTTCACCGGCGCCCGACGCTACATCCTGCACACCTTCACCCACTCCCAAAGCGCCCTGATGAAAAAGCGCGTGTCGCAATTCATGCAAGGCAGCCCATGCCCGCTGTGCGAAGGCAAGCGCCTGAACAAGGCCGCTCTGTCGGTGAAATTTGCCGGCGTGGACATTGGCGAGCTGTCGCAAATGTCCCTGCTGCAACTCGCCGAGCTCCTGCGCCCGGTGGCCGAAGGGCAGGGCGATAAAAAACTCTCCGTGGAAAAACGCCTGGCAGCCCAACGCATCGCCCAGGACCTGCTGGAACGCGTCAGCACCTTGACCGACCTCGGCCTCGGCTACCTGGCCCTGGAGCGCAGCACACCGACCCTGTCATCCGGTGAACTGCAACGCCTGCGCCTGGCCACCCAGCTGGGCTCGCAACTGTTCGGCGTGATCTACGTACTCGACGAACCGTCCGCCGGCCTGCACCCTGCCGATGGCGAAGCCCTGTTCGCCGCCCTCGACCGCCTGAAGGCCGCCGGCAACTCACTGTTCGTGGTGGAACACGACCTTGAAACCATGCGTCGCGCCGACTGGCTGATCGACGTCGGCCCGGCTGCCGGCGAACACGGCGGCCAAGTCCTGTACAGCGGCCCACCCGCCGGCCTGGCACAGATCGAAGCCTCGCAAACCCGCGAATACCTGTTCGCCGAAAAGCGCCCGGTCAGCCAACCACCGCGCCAACCCACCGGCTGGCTGAGCCTGGAAGGCGTCACGCGCAACAACCTCAACGACCTCAGCGTGGACTTCCCCCTGGGCTGCTTCACCGCCGTGACCGGCATTTCCGGCTCGGGTAAATCCAGCCTCGTCAGCCAGGCGCTATTGGAACTGGTAGGCGCAGGCCTGGGCCGCGTGGTGGAAACCGAAGACGAACCCAGCCTCGAAGACGACGCCCCGCAAACCAGTGGCGGCCGCATCAGCGGCGGGCTGGAACACATCCGCCGCCTGGTGCAAGTGGACCAGAAACCTATCGGCCGCACACCACGTTCCAACCTCGCGACCTACACCGGGCTGTTCGACAACGTGCGCAAACTGTTCGCCGCTACACCGGCGGCGAAAAAGCGCAATTTCGATGCCGGGCAATTCTCTTTCAACGTCGCCAAAGGCCGCTGCCCGAACTGCGAAGGCGAGGGTTTTGTCAGCGTTGAATTGCTGTTCATGCCCAGCGTGTACGCGCCATGCCCGACGTGCCATGGCGCGCGGTACAACCCGCAAACCCTGGCGATCAAATGGGAAGGGCTGACCATCGCCCAAGTGCTGGGGCTGACGGTTGAACAAGCGGTAGAGGTATTTGCCGAAGAGCCGGGTGTGCTGCGCTCGCTGCAAGTGCTGCGGGATATTGGCTTGGGGTATTTGCGCCTTGGCCAGCCGGCGACCGAGTTGTCGGGCGGGGAGGCGCAGCGGATTAAGCTGGCGACCGAGCTGCAACGCAATGCCCGGGGCGCGACGTTGTATGTGCTGGATGAGCCGACTACAGGGCTGCATCCGCGAGATGTGGATCGGTTGTTGAGCCAGTTGAATCATCTGGTGGAGGCGGGGCATACGGTGATTGTGGTGGAGCATGAAATGCGTGTGGTGGCGCAGAGTGATTGGGTGATTGATATCGGGCCGGGGGCAGGGGATCGAGGTGGGAAGGTGGTGGTGAGTGGAACGCCGCAGAAGGTGGCGAAGAGTAAGGGGAGCCGGACTGCGCCGTTTTTGGGGCGGGAGTTGGGATGAGTTTTGCTCGACGTGCGCCATGTTCGCCGGCAGCTTCGTGATTGCCCGAGCGTTCGGTAGACTGCAGCGGTTGGCTGGATGATCCGGCCTGTCGCTAGATCTGGAACTTATGGACACAAGTACACCTCAGGTACGAAACCTCTCACGCCCGGCGATGGTCACATTCTCGGTGGCTTATTGCTTGATTCTCACAATAAAAATTGCCTACTGGGTGGTCAGTGACGGCTGGGGTATGGCCAGGACGGGTGATATTTCGATCATCATGCTGCTCCCCGCTGCATTGACCTGCATTCTGTTGGCCGTGGGCAGCTTGTTGCTATGGTTGCGCAGTGCAAAATCTTCGTGGTTTCTATTGGGCTCGTTACTTTTCGGGCTGATGCTAATCCCGCTCATGCTTCCGGAAGTTTTCCTGGTATCGGCCAGCCAATATGTGCAGGTTGCCTGGTTCGTACTGCCGGCCGCCCTACAAGCAGCCTTGCTGATTGCCGTTTGGGTCTACAGCCTGCGGATACGCCGCACAGGCTATTTCAAGTAGCCTGTTCACGCTCAAAGCCCCGTCCTATGGAAAAGGGCTATGCAAGGTGCAGTAACGCCGGATAGTTTGGCGTTGTCCGCTGCTTTTGGCTGAGAGCGGTATTTTGTGAGGGCAGCTTTTGTCCGATTGCTACCCTTGGTGACTGGCGGCAATCGGCCAGGAGCAGACCTTCCTTAAATCTCCAAATAGGTTTACAAGCCAGATACGTTCACAAGTTTAGGCCAGACGGCATGACACTTTCCAAGGGCAGTATCATAAAACTGATCACTATTGACCGGGCGGCGGTGGTACTCAGGGACTGGATGAGTTCTCGGGAGGCGGCTCCTGGAGATATCGCCGTGGTGGAAAGGGTTTCAATGGGGGAGGCTGGATGTACCGTTCTCTTGTTGTGCGAGCCAGAAGTAGGATTTCTTGAGTGGAGAGCATCATATTTTGAGGCTGGGTTGACCTATGAGGTGCTTAGTAGCAGTCCCACTGACGTCGCCTCTTGAATGTCTGCTCAAGGCCGATTTCTACCTGCCGCCACCGTCAGCTTTGGGTCGATAGCAGCCGGTCTTCCATAGTCTGCACGCCATCTGTTGAGCTGGCAGTATCGGCCCGAGGAGGGGAGATCAAGGTTGATCCAGGCGCGGCCATTTGCATGTAAAACAGCAGGATCATTCATATGATTGCCCTTATCGGCTCGCACTGTCCGCCTTCAATCGTCAATTGTCCTGGTTCTAACCGGGATGTGCTTAACCACCATTAGCCCGGTTGAACTGCCAACGCGTGGAACGACCCGCTATGCCGGTAAGTCTACCTGTATCTACTCATGGGTAAGGTACAGCGCAATGGATAAGACAATCACCGTCGATCAACTAGCGACCACCGACCTTGGATCAATCAACGAAATATGGCTCGGCGGGACGCATACCCAGCTATGCCTATGGCGTGGCGAACAGGTCTTTACCCACGAGATGATGAGCGAGGGCACCCACGATCAGAATGTCCAACGCCTGTGCTTGCAGTTGGTCAACCCTGACGATCATGCCGCCGTGGTCAGCGTTGAGGTAATTGTGCGCGAACGGCTGAAAAGAATGGGGAAGGAGGGCGAGTTTTATCCCGCAGAGGAGGCTGATACTCATCAATAAGAACAGGAGTGTCGGCCATTTATGGGGAGTTGATCCAAGGCCTGTTGTCGCTTGGAAGCGTATCTTTCGATGATGATCCTGGAACGCTTAGGATGATTCACTCAATTCAGTAACACCACGGAGCAGCCAACAGGTTATGGATATCGAATTTCGCGGTAATGGCATGCGTGATAACCCGTCTGTAGGTACATGAATCGCCCCTGATTTCATAGGCGCGTTATGGATTCAACCGGTTTGTATAGCCATCCAGGTCAAAAAATGATGGAGCTGAGTCGTAAACTTCTTCGGCTTGGCATCCGGGTTCCTTGCCTGGGACAAGAAAAAAGAGATCTGCATCCTCATACTCGGGTAATGCTGAACAAACTGCTCGACAAGCTCTTCCAGAGTTTGCGGCCACATCAGGTCCTGTTCAGAGCGAAGCACTTGAGTTGACCGGATGAGTTTGCGCGAAGCTTCTCGCTGCAAGCGTAGCGATTGCGTCGGTGTGGTCGCCTGGTCGATAACATCGGCATACCGGGTCAGTACGGATTCAAAGTCACCATTCACGGCAATGGCGATAGCGCGCGACGGCTTGAGCCGGTCGAAGCGTTGGGTCAGATCATTGCCCCATAAGCAACGACAGTGATGCTTGAGCCAATACCCCCAGCTCAATCGATTGTCAGGTGCCAATACTTCAGAAAGCGTACCGATATCGAAATCGATCTTGGTGACTTCGGCATGCCGACTTTCCAGCGTGCGCCTTTTCGACTCCAGCATTTCCAGATCCTGCGACGTAGGAGGGCTGTGCAGAATAAGGGTTAGGTCCAGGTCAGAAACCCCCGGCACGGCGTCGCCTCTAGCGACACTGCCATAAATATAAATTCCGTCCAGCAGAGGTTCCGGCCGCGCGAGCGTCATGCAAACGTCCGTCAGCAAAGCCTGAAACTGTGGCTGCATCTCGACGTTGGACACGGTGAGGATATAACCGTCCGCATCAATGCCACGAGGATGGAGTCGTTCCATGAAGCCGTCCGTGAGTTGTGTTCAGAGAGAGACGTTAACAGAGCCAATAGTGAATGCTTCCGGCCCAGAGTGTGTAAATACGTAGCCGAAACGTGCGGCACTGAGATAAAGCTCCTCTGTAGATCTCAAACAGAAGGGATGCCATCGAGTGACGGAATCTTTTAGAACCAATACTCGTGCATTTTCGAGAGAAATTCAGGGGTAATCGGCAAGCTGGATGCTGAACCGATAACCGAGTCGATCCCGCACTTCGGACACAAAGCGGTGCCATCTAGGTCAACCCATTCAGTGATTTCTGAAGGCGAAAACACACCTAAGCAGTAAAAACAGCCACAGCGATCGCTTGCTTCAATTTGAGTGCGGTGATTTGTAGAAAATAGGTGCGCTGAAATCACATCCATGAGTTAGTCCTTAAACTCCAAATTTACTAGAAAAAATCGGGGTCAATCGAGCGTCCGCTCACTGATGAAACCGACGCCCCAACGCATCCAGCCGCACCGCAATCGGCGGTAACCGCTCACTGCTCCGGGCCAGCGTCTCCACATCCTGCGCCGTATTCTGCGCAATGCTCTGCACCGACTGCAGCCGCCCGACAATCTCCACATTCGCCGTGGACTGCTCGCGGGTGGTCGACACAATCCGCCCATTCAACTGATCAATCTGCGAAATATCATTGCCCACCGCCCGCAGCATCTCCACCGCCAGCTGACTGTCTTCCACGCAGCGCTCCACCCCTTGGCGGCTGTCGTGCATGGCTTCAACCGCTTGCCGGCTGCCGTGTTGCAAGCCTTCAATAATCGTCTTGATCTCCTGGGTAGACACCGCCGTGCGCTGCGCCAGGCTGCGTACCTCATCGGCAACCACGGCAAACCCGCGTCCTTGCTCACCCGCGCGGGCGGCTTCGATGGCGGCGTTAAGGGCCAGTAGATTGGTCTGGTTGGCGATGCTGCTGATGACTTCCAGCACCGAGCCGATCTGTTCGGCTTGCACGGCCAGCCCCTGGACCGTTTCGTTGGTGTCGTGGAGGCGGGTGGCGAGCTGGGTGATTTCCTGCTGGGCGCGGCCGACGCTTTCCTGGCCACGGATGACTTGCTGGCTGGCTTGCCCCGCGTGTTCGACGGCATGCTCCACGTGCACGGCGATATGGCCCATGGCGTCTTCCATGCGCTGCATGGAGTCGGTCATCTGGGCAATTTCCGCCAACTGGTGGCGTGCGCCTTTTTCCAGGGTGCCGCTGGCGTGGGCCAGTTCCTGGCCAAGTTGGCCGAGGCCGTGGGAGTCGCGGGCGACGCCGTCGATCAGGCAGGTGATCTGGGTCAGAAAGTGGTCGAAACGCGTCGCGAGTGAGACATGAACTTTTTCCGCGCTGCCCTTGACGGCCTCACCGCTGAACTGGGTGGTGACGGCGAGCATCTTTTCGAGCATTTCCTGGCTTTCCACCGCTTCTTTCTGACTGTGCACCGCGAGATAGAGCAGGGCGACCGTCTCCATCACCACGTAGAACGCGTGGACGAAAATCATGCTCCAGCCGCCGTGATGCTCCATCACAAACACCGGGAAGCCCTGGTGCTGTAAGGCATGAAACACCACGTGGTGCACCGCGATGGTAGCCGCGGCCACCAGGATAGGCAGCCAGTCGCGGTAGAACGTCAGCACCGCCAGCAGCGCGAAGATACCGAAGTGCGATTCGATGACGCCCTCGGCCTGGTTGATGTGCAACGCCGCCATCACCATCAGGCCAACGCCCAGCGCACAGCGCATCAGGCGGGTGCCGCCGATGACGCGATAGGCCAGGGTCAGCACCACACTGGTGCCGCCGCCTATGATGAGCGCTTGCAGCAGCGTGTCATGCCAAAACGCCAGGCCCAGGGAGAACAGCGTCATCAGCCAGATCAGGGCGAGCATGATGCGGTCGGCTTTACGGTAGTGCTCGATGAAACGGGCTTGCGCAGGCATTCACTCGTACTCCATGTGGACAGGCCGGGGTGAGGCAAGCATGCGACGTGCCATACGGGCATGCGGGGAGCGAATCAGGTGTAGGGGGGCGGGGATTGATTAGTGGTAGGAGGTTATCGGCGTTGTTGGGCGGGGCTTTAGGTTGGAAACGGCGAATAGAGGCTTGTCACGAGGGGCTGCAATCGGCCAATAGCGGCCAATCGCAAGTGGTGGTTTCCGCCCTTTAGCCGCCGTTCGTCTTTGGCTCGTTTGAAGAGTTTTAGGCTTATGCACTCGGTAGATCTGTCTTGCAAAGAGGTTGCCACCGAATTTTCAGCTTGGTTGGGTAACACAAGACTGGATCGCAGCGACGACCAAGCTTACAGGCTCGTCCTGTAAAGACAGATTGAGATCGGGTGAATCAAGTAAATGCCGCATAGTGGCGATTCCGATTACGTAGGACGCTATCAACGCAGCGCGAGCACTAGCATTTCTACCGCCTATTCGGAGCGCTAGCGGGTGCACGAACTCTTGTTTAAAGCGGCTTGATACGACCGACGAAGTCTCTGGGCTAGCTGCCGCCAGTAACAGCAAGCGCAGCGGGTTGAAGCCATCATTGTCAGCCTCAGATTTGTCATTTAACACCTGCCCTACGAGGAAAGCGCCAATGTCCTCCAGGTTTGCAGGCAGGTGCTCGTCGACATTGAATGCATTTTGAATGACGTGTTCGAACAATTGTTCCTTGCTGCCGAAATAGCGACTCACCAGCGCAGCGTCTACCCCAGACTCTCTCGCAATCTCGCGTATGCCAACGTTTTCGTAGCTCTTGGATGAAAAGCATCGCCGTGCGGCGTCGAAAATGCGTTGTCGGGTTTGCAACGCATTACGTGAGGGAGAAGCGGCTTTTGGAGTAAGCATGATTGAGGCGAGGACCGTTAACTGCTGTCGTGGCGACATCTTGTCATCAACTGTTGACATACACAAATCCATCGCGGAGTATCTAAGTCATCACTTGATGACAAAATACTGCGTGGGATGATTTTATGGCTGAAATAGTTCTTAAATTATCGGGCAAGGTCGCTCTGATAACGGGTGGCTCCAGCGGAATTGGCTTGGCTTCGGCGCAGCTGATGCATGAGCACGGTGCTCAAGTGGTTATCGTTGGGCGCGACGCCAAAAAGCTGAGCGAGGCCGTCAAGCTCATAGGGTTGCAAGCATCGGCGGTGGCGGCCGATATCAGCAAACTGGAGGATATTGACCGCGTGATGAGCGTTGTATCCGCGCGTTACGGCCGCATTGACGTTCTGTTGGTGAATGCTGGGACTTCACACAGTCCACCGTTGAGGGAAGTAGACGAATCAGCATTCGACACCATGATAGATCTCAATTTCAAAGGTGCTTTTTTCACCGTCCAGCGTGCATTGCCGTTACTGGCGGCAGAGGCGTCGGTGATCCTGACAGGCTCAGCGGCTGCAGACCTGGGGCGCTGGGGTGACCCTTTGTATGCGGCGTCCAAAGCTGCTGTGCGAAGCCTGGCTCGTACATTCGCCAACGATGAGGCAATGGCTCTCCGGCAAGTGCGGTTTAACGTGCTGAGCCCAGGTGCAGTCAAGACCCCGCTGACGCAATTGGCTTATGAGCAGCCTGACGTGGACGCCTATGTCTGTGCCGCCGTGCCGTTGAAACGCTGGGGGGCGGCAGAGGAAATTGCCCGCGCAGCGTTGTTCCTCGCTTGCTCCGATTCGTCCTACATGACGGGAAGTGTTCTGGCCATCGATGGCGGCATGGCACAAGTCTGAATGACCTACATCAGAGAATACGCCAATGCTAAATAACAACTTCCCATATTCCGACGCTGTACAGCCTGAGAAGGCAGTAGCGCTTTCAGCAATGCTATGGCCACTGATGCTGGTCTTGTTTATTTCGACACTCGACCAAACCATTATTGCCACCGCGCTCGCCCGCATGGGTGAGGATCTGCACGACAGTATTCACGCATCATGGGTCGCCACAGCTTTCTTGCTCACGAGCGCAATAAGCACGCTGATTTTCGGCAAGCTGGGTGACATGAAGGGCCGTAAAAAAGTGCTCCAGGTGGCTATCGCATTATTTGTTTTGGGTTCGGTGCTGTGCGCGCTTGCCCCAACAATGCTTTGGTTGATCGTTTTTCGTGCTTTCCAAGGCATCGGTGCAGGAGGGCTCAGCTCCCTGGTCATGGCGATTGTCGGCGACCTGGTTCCGGCACGGGACCGAGGGCGCTATCAGGCCATTCTCGGGGTAGTCCCTGCTTTGGCGATTATCGTCGGCCCGCTGTTGGGTGGGTTCATTGTGGACCAATGGAGCTGGCCCTGGATTTTTCTGATCAACGTTCCGATCGGAGGGCTAGCCTTCTATTTGATCGCCGTTCGCTTGCACTTGCCTGCTCGTTCAATAGCACACCAGTTGGATGTAGGTGGTGCACTCCTCGCGACCCTCTTCACGGGTTCATTTCTACTGCTGATGGTGCAAGGAGGACACGCGTTTGGATGGGGCTCATGGCAAGCACTGGGGCTGACGGCTATAAGTGTGATCGCCCTATCGGCGTACGTGCAGGTACAGCGCTTCGCTGCGGAGCCAATCACGCCGCTTAGACTGTTTGCCAATGACATTTTTTCGGTTTCATCGGCTTTGTTCTTCCTGTCTACGGCAACACTTTTTGTTGGCTTGCTCTTCGTCCCGCTCATGCTGCAAAACGTGTTCGGACTGTCCGCTCTAGGCGCTGGCAGCAGCATCATTGCCCTTTTATCAGGTCTGATCGGTGCAACCATGTTGACCGGTACGATCATTTCTGGAACCGGTCGTTACAAAATTTTCCCCATCCTGGGCGCACTGCTTGCGGGGCTTGGGCTTTACCTGCTGGGGCGATTGCATGTGGGCACGGCGCTATGGCTCATCGTGCTTTTCCTCGCGGTACTGGGCATCGGCCTCGGGTTCTTCATACAAGTTGTGGTTGTGGCAGGGCAGAACGCGGTTGCCTACGACGATCTGGGTGTCGCAACTGGCGCTCTGAACTTCTTCAAAACCCTTGGTGGAGCTACTGGCGCGGCCATATTTGGTGCCGTGCTCGCCCCCCGCATGGCACACGCGGCAACTGCCGAAGCGATGTTGGCGGCTTTTCACAGCGTATTCCAAGGCGCGATGATTTTAATGGTGCTTGCGTTGGTATTGGCTTTGCTGCTCAGGGAAAAACCACTATCACCAGAAATGGTCGCCGTAGCAGAGGGGCGCGTCGATGTTCCTGAATATTGAACTCACAACGGAGCGCGCGCAGTGACCTCTGAGCTTTTGGCATGGATGTGTGCAGCGACCATCACATTGTCAGTAACGGTATTGTTACTAATAAAGGGTAATACCGTTGTTGCACGGGAGGGTGTCGAACACATCACGGTGATCGGATGGGCGAGGGTGCTATTACTGCGTTGCGCTGCTCCTTTTTTCGTGGGCGTAGGTGGCACACTAGGCATCAGGAAACTATCCGCTCATGTGGTAAGGAAGCGGATAGAAACCCACCACGGAACGGTGACTATTACTGAGTATCGACCGCAGGGAGTGGAGGACGCACTGCCGGCGCATTTCAATTTCCATGGTGGTGGTTTCGTGGTCGGCTTTGCTCGGCAGGACGATTTGATCTGTCGACATATTGCTGTCAAAGCCTGCCGCGCGGTGATTAATGTGCACTATGCGTTAGCACCTGAGGCGCCTTTTCCAATTGCAATCATGCAAGCCTGCGATGTCATTGAGCGAATGATGACCTCACCGCACGAGTATAGGCTTCTTGCGGACACCCCCACACTCAGTGGGTTTAGCGCTGGAGGCACCATTGTCGCGGCCGTGACTCAACAGTTGAAAGATCGCAAGGATCTTGCACCTCGCCTGCAAGTGTTGATTTATCCAGGACTGGATTTTTCGTGGGACATCAATGAGCCCCTGGTACCGGTCGGGAATGCATCAGTGCTAACGCCTTCAATGATGAACTTTTTTCAAAGCCTGTACTTGCCAAAGCTGGCGGACCGCTTGCTACCGCTGGCATCCCCGGTATTAGCCGATAGCTTTAATGGTCTTTCGCCAACGCTCATTCTGACAGCGCAGAACGACTTGGTGAGGTCGGGTGGACAATATTATGCAATGCGTCTTGCGGCCGCCGGGGTAGACGTGCGTCATTTGGATTTCGCCAATTGCGATCATGGATTTACGCATTCCGGACCCGGGCAATCGGCCGTCGAAGCACTCGATATCATGACCGATGCAATCCGCACCGCGTAACGAATATGCAGTCGTTCAATGGCAGCTTTTGGCCGACTGCTGCCTCTCACACACGCCGTGACCACTGGTACAGCCGGAGCCGTACCGGGTTCCCACGCCGACGAGCACGCCCGCAATCACCAAGGTCAAGAAGAAACAACGCTTTCTCGCCTAATGACGTCCAAGGCGTAAAGTTGATCCAATCAATGCTCATTTTTTCAGTTCCTGCACAGAAGGGTGGGTGAAGGCTGTTGATCAGCGAACAGTGACCCCGCCATTTACACAATCGTGAATGACGCCTTCAAGCTTGCGACACAACATAATCAGCACAGCCGAAATGTCTGGGTCGCAAGGGTCTATCGCCACGCCGAGTGTAGAGACGGTTATCGACGATCCGTCACTGATGACCTGGTCTGGGGTGGTCGACTGGATGGCCAGTCGGGCATCACATTGAGCGATTTTTTGCGCGATCTCCGCATTCTGATCGAGGTTTTCCCATTCGATGATTTCCTGAATTTCCCCAGGTACCCAATCAGGGTCGTCCTCTATCTGAATCAGAAAAGGGACAGGGGTATGGACAAGCAATTGTGGGATGACCATCCCATAGCCGCTCCACTCCGTTACCGAGACGCGCCACGAGGCGTTTTCTCGCAGATGTTTGGCAACGTCTGACAACGTCAAACCAGTGTGTTTTGAGTTGTAGCAAATGTGTGCAGAGCTAGTCATCGCGGCGCGCCTGTCGACCATCGGTTATGGGCCGACGATGCTAAAGCGCTTGTGGTTTATAGACAATTCAAATGACCGCTCTGGGCCGATAGGTCGCATGCCCGCCTTGATGGGGCCGTTTGCCTCCCAGTACTAAAGGAGGAGCCGATGCCAGCTAAAGGACCATTTCAGCCTGACGCCATAGGTTTAGGCTCAACCCCGTGACAAAAGAAACCGCCTGCGACGGCCTGTCCACGATTGCAGCGTAACCGCGCCGCATCACCTGCGAGATGAGTAGAAAACCTCACTGACTCCCGTGTCTCCATAATAAAAAGAGGATTTATCATGAGTAGCACCTTCTTCATTCCCTCCGTGAACATGATGGGCATTGGCAGCCTCGACGAGGCGATGCTCGCAATCCGCAAATACGGATTCCGCAAAGCCTTGATCGTCACCGATGCCGGCCTGGCCAAAGCCGGCGTGGCCGCCAAGGTTGCGGGCCTGTTGGCCCAGCAAGACATCGACTCCACCCTGTTTGATGGCGCCAAACCGAATCCGACCGTCAGCAACGTTGAGAAGGGCCTTGAGCTGCTGGGTCGCAGCGACTGTGATTTCATTATTTCCCTGGGCGGCGGTTCACCCCATGACTGCGCCAAGGGCATTGCCCTGTGCGCCGCCAACGGCGGGCACATCAGTGACTACGAAGGCGTGGACCAATCCGCCAAACCACAAATGCCACTGATCGCCATCAACACCACCGCCGGCACGGCGAGTGAAATGACCCGTTTCTGCATCATCACCGACGAAGTCCGCCACGTGAAAATGGCCATCGTCGACCGCAACGTCACACCCCTGTTATCCGTCAACGACCCTTCGCTGATGGCCGCCATGCCCAAAGGCCTGACCGCCGCCACTGGCATGGACGCACTGACCCACGCCGTCGAAGCCTACGTGTCGACCGCGGCCACGCCGATCACCGATGCCTGCGCACTCAAAGCCATCGAATTGATCTCGGCCAACCTGCGCACCGCCGTTGTCCAGGGTGACAACATGACCGCCCGGGAAAACATGGCCTACGCGCAATTCCTTGCCGGCATGGCCTTCAACAATGCTTCGCTGGGTTATGTACACGCCATGGCGCACCAACTGGGCGGTTTCTACGACCTGCCTCACGGCGTGTGCAACGCGATCCTGCTGCCCCACGTGTCGAGCTTCAACGCCAGCGTATGCCCGGCCCGGTTTAAGGATATCGCCCATGCGATGGGGGTTGAGACTCAGCAGCTGGATGCGGAGAAGGGGGCGGCGGCGGCTATCACGGCCATCCGTAAACTGTCTGCGGATGTGGGGATTCCGAGTGGGCTCGTCGAATTGGGTGTGAAGGCTGACGATATTCCGACACTGGCAACCAATGCGATGAAAGATGCCTGCGGTTTTACCAATCCGCGTCCTGCCAATCAGGATGAGATTGAGCAGATTTTTCATACGGCGATGTGATTGATGTGAAGTGATGCTGGAGAGAACGCCCCGCTTTTGGTTGAAGTGCGGGGTGTTTTTGTTGGCTGACCGATAGGGTTGGAGTGGCTCACTGGCTGGCCGGCGGTCTGTCACGAGGGGCAACTGTCGGCCATCACCGGTCAGTCGTGAAAAGTAAAACCATTGCCATCAAGTCCGAATAGTCGTCGCGTAACTCAGTAAAGAATCGACGGCAGGTGAATGGCAGGAGGACTGTCTAACGGTGGTTGAAACTCATTTCAGCAGTGCCCCTCTATCGATACAGTCCTTTTATCCCTGGCAAGCTAAGAAACTGAGAGGGGCTGCCTTTTTTAACATTATCTTCAGAGTTTATTCTCTGAGTACTCGTGATCAAAACACACCATTTTTTTGCTCTAGTGATACCTACAAAGTGAAGATTCAGATCTTGATCCCAATCCGTAAAAACTTCCTCATTAAAATTTCCAGTGTATGTTCTCGTGGGGAACACCCAGTCATAGAGGTCCAGGTGAATAACCAAGTCAAACTCTAGCCCTTTCGATTTGTGGAGAGTCATCACTTGAATCTCACCTGATTGTGCCGCTTTGTAGTGCAAGATATCCTCTGTAGATGAAATGGTCTGTATTAGTGCTTCGACCTCTGTTTTGCTATCCGCAGAAAAATTGAAAAGCGTCGCAATTTTTATAAACTCGTCTGGAAGCTTACTCAATTCAAAATTTCGCAGACCATGGATCGATCTTCTAATGGCCCTGAGTCCTGCAGGTGTCCTTTTGTTTAGCAAGAAATCATCAAGTAACTGCTCTGCCAGCCTACGCTCGTCGAAATAAAAAGTAAGCAGAGCAGAGAAGAAGCGTCCCAGCGGGCTCGCAATTTTTGACAACGAGTCGTCTCTATAAAATCTTGCAGGCAGGGTGAGATGCCTTTGTAGGCGATCAATCGAACCGTTCCATCTCACTAATACCGCGACCTCACTCAGATCCTCTATTCTCAAGGCGTGAACTGATTTCCCTATCCAATTACTAAGGCTGCTAGCAACAGCCTCCTGCGTCCCGTCGAAGCTACGGTGATAAACATGTATGTCATTAGTCGCAACCGGAATGAGCTGGCACTGAGGGGAGT
This sequence comes from Pseudomonas sp. SED1, assembly GCF_034044025.1. NCBI lineage: Bacteria > Pseudomonadati > Pseudomonadota > Gammaproteobacteria > Pseudomonadales > Pseudomonadaceae > Pseudomonas > Pseudomonas sp. SED1. The sequence goes on along the minus strand of NZ_JAXCIS010000015.1, from coordinate 55,373 downwards.
ATAAGCGTTTGGAGTAATTAATTATTGAGGGATGACTGCGATGATTGATATCAATTATGTGATGTTCGAAATTGTCCACATCAGATGCGAGTGCCAAAAGGTGGCGAGGATCACTTCCACGGAATGCAAATATGGATTGTTGGGTATCACCAACGGCTACAGCTTTCAAACCCAGTGAGTGCAGGGCGCAAAAAAGCGCATGTTGAGGCTCAGATGTATCCTGATATTCATCTATGTAAACTGAGCGATACTTTGCTTTGATATAACGCCTGCAAGCTTCTGACTTTTCCAAGACCTTGCAAGCAATTATTGTGACAGCTTCTAGAAGAACGAACCCTTGCCGATAGTGCTCCATAAATTCCGATTCGTAGAAATCGTAGTCGTCTGTACTTAAATTAATATTTGATTTTGAAAGGTCAGGGAGACTAGCTTTGTATTCATCTTTTAATTGGCTGAACTGCACGCATGAAATTTCTTGCTTGCTAACTCCATAAATCCGAGCAAGGAATGGAAATACAACCTCAGCAAGACAAAAGTTGTCAATTGTGCCAAAAAAGCTTGCTCTGGTATTGGCACCGTTCTTTTTACATTTGTCGCCAAGTTCTTTGCTGGATTTTATTGTGAAAGATATTCCTATGATCCCTTGGTGTGGCTTGAGATTATGAAATTCTTGGCGGATCTTCTCCACCATTACTGTTGTTTTTCCACTTCCAGGGCAGGCCGTGATAACCATGCTGCCAGCGCAATCAATAGCCGCCTTCTGAGCATCACTGTAAGTAAATTTAGTAGGCATACCTAGGCCTCAGCCAATGATTTCGCATGTAGTAGCGGTTTCGCCAAAAAGCCATCTTTGATTAGAGGAAGACTAACCGAAATCTGAGCCAGCAACTCCCTCATGCGGATAGCTTTCTTACCCTGTAAGTACTTGATTGCACTTGTGACGTCTAAAGTTCGTTTCTTCAGCTTTTTACACACATAAGCAACCACTTCGGACTCCATCTCCCCGGCCAAGTCATGCTCAAGATCGACGCGAGACAGATAGGCGCCTTTTGGGTTCGTCTCCTTTGAGGTCTTTTCCCAAGTGCCGTCGACCAGCAATGATTGAGTGGTCGTGCCGAGTGGAGCATGTGCCATAGCACTTAGACCTATCGCTGCGCGACAACGATTAATTCCAGCCAAATGACGCAGCGGAACTTTTTTTACTTTTATATCCGAGACGTCATTATCTGTTCTCATTACCCATGGTATCTCCATGGCGTCTAAAATCTTTACATAAACGCTAAATTGAATTCCATCGACAGACAAAATGGAAATATTATAGAAATCCAAGTCGATGGATAGGTGCTTTGCAAGCTCACTAAAAAATAAAATTTCTGAAGGTCCCTCTACAAGCAGAACACATTTAGCAAAAAAGGCTTCGGCAGGTAAAATGCTCATTCTATACCCTAAGTGATCCCATGCTTTGCTGATGCAGTTACTGCAACCATTGCTTGCCGCTCTGGCTCTTCCGCTGGTTATCTTGAGGTGGACAATTGAAGAGGGTATATAGCGAGCCGTAATCTGGGGTGAGTGACTAGTAATAAGCGTTTGGCCAGGCAGGTCATTAATTAAATAATCAGCCAGTTTTCTTTGCTGATGCGGATGAAGGTGTGCTTCAGGTTCCTCAACGCAGTAAAACACCACTTCGCTGTCCGGATCATGTTCGCGCTGGCTTTTAGCTTTCCACAAGGCCATCAATATCTGGTTGTTACGTCCGTCGCCGCCAAGCATTACTGATGCTCCAGATGTAGATGCACCCAAGCGAAGGCTATCAATAAATTGCTGCACCTGAATTGCACCGGAATCGAGCTTTACTTCGTACTCACTAAAGTCGTGAGCAAGCTTTTGTAGCTCCTCATTTACAGAATCTGTCGTTCCTTTTACGTAATGCAGGTTTCGGATTTTGTCGTTAATCGATTCTAGGGCTTTTCCAATTCTGGCCATCTGGCGATGATCGGACTTCGATTCGGTTTCACTACGACTTTCTAAGGATAGCTTTAAAAGCTGTCTCTTTTCCGTATTGATATATTTTTCTAGATCTCTTCGGGACTTCACGTATCTCAGATTTATATGCTTCAGATAATATCTTGAAGGGATTTCTACAAGCGAAGACCTTGTGGCACCAATTTTAACCTCATAAGTCAGGCTCCTCCTGTCAGCTGTATATTGAAGGACAAAGCACGAGTCATTTGTAATGTTTCCCTTCAGGCTCGCTAGCACAGCATCTTCTGTTACCTCGGAGAAATAAACCGTTATTGACAGCGTGTCCGAAATTTTTCCAACGCCTGAGATATGGAAATCAGACTCCATGGGCTCAATTTCGGCATCTGAAAGACTTTTGTCTAATAGCAAGCGCAAAGCATAAACTAGATTCGTTTTGCCAACATTGTTCGCACCAATAATCAGCGTGTTACGCTCAAGGTTGATTGTGGCATCCGCGAAATTTCGAAAGCCTTTTAAAACCACTTTGGTGATAAGCATTTTCTTCCTTGATTTTAGCTTTGCGTAAGATTTGGAGCTTCGGGCGGAACGGCTATGGTGTCAATAGGACATTAGTAACAGCGCCAGCTCTCGATGCTGAGCGGTAGGTGCTCACGGCTAGGAGGGGGTGCTGGGTGCGCAAGCCAGCGTGTATGGCACGCTCACACACGAAACGGCTCAGGATGCATTCACGACCGTGTTATCTGACGAGGTCCAATATCAGATCAAAATCTCCTTGAGTCACCGCGGCCTCCTAGACAGTTAATGACCGCTTCTGGCCGAAAGCCGGCATTCAGCATAGCCGGAGAAAAGCAGTGCCCTGGCACGTGTGCCGTCGCTGAGCCGCTGTAGATGCCTACAACGCCCCAGCGGCTAATCGATTGCGTGCACTGAACGGTAAGTGCTATTGGACTACGTCTGATTTCAGCTACACGGCACCTCCCGATCCATCAACTTGCCCATCAACAGCACCCCCAACTCACTGAGCTGGTGAATAGCCAACGCCACATTACGGTCTTTCCCGCTCAGCTCTTCCGACAGATCAAGCAGCAACGCGCTGACCGAGGCAAAGGTTTCATAGCTATTGGTAATCAGGCTTTCACTGCTGGCGTCAGCAGCCACACTGAACAGCGCACTCGATGGCGGGGCGGTTTTGGCGGAGGAGGGATTGAGATAGTGATCCAAGGCACGGTGCGCGGCTTGGTTGAGTTTCAAATCGGGAGATCCCGGAGGATTCGGCGTTACCTTGAACATATCAGTAGTTTTCCTGAGCTGGGCCGTCACCACATCGCTACTAAACGAAATGGGGTGGCGGCTGTACGCAGGTTAGTAGACCGGGGAAACTACAAAAGCCGGCGCGTCCGAAGACGCCCTGCGCACAGCCACCATCAAGCACAGACAAGAAGGTCTGATAGATGCTGCTTATGCACTTGCAGTTAACCTCGGGCTACTAAACCCGATCACTGAGTTTTCAGCGACCGGGCAACCTTAGAGACGCCCACCCAGGTGCACAAGCCGGCGGATTCTGACGCAACTGTAGGCAATGGAGCAAGGCGCCGTGCTCACTGCCTCAAGCCACGGGACTGAAATCCATCAGTCCCGTTTTTCTTTCTCAGGCCGGTTGCGCCGCCAGGCTATTACTCACCTTGCGCCCCAACACCAGCACCGTCACAAACCCGGCTCCCACCAACGCGGTCGCCAAACTCAACAGCACCGACGTCCCCATCTTGTCGACGATCTGCCCGCCAAAGAACGAGCCCACGGCAATGATCACCTGGAACAACGCGACGAACAGCGGCATGCCACGTTCCACATCCTTGGGCGCAACCACGAACATCCAGATACTCGCGCAGGCCGGGAAGGCGCCGAAGGCGAAGCCCCACAGTGCGATCAGCATTACGGCGCCGCTCATGCCGGTGGCGAAGTAGGGGAACAGGGCGGTGCTGGTGCCGATCATCAGGGCCACCAGCAACAAGGTGTGGCGCACGCTGCGGTTGGCGGCGAAGCCGGCGAAGACGTTGCCCATCACGCCGGCCACGCCGTAGAGCAGCAGCAGCGAGCCAATGGTCGGGCCGTCGAAGCCGGAGCTGTTTTTGAAGAACGGGGCGACGTAGGTGTACGCGGCAAAGTGCGCCAGGCCGATCAGCAGCACGGCGATCAACCCGACCCGGGCTTGTGGGTTGATGAACAGGGCCGGCAGGTCGCTGATGCGGATGGCTTTTTCCGGTTCGAGGCGGGGCAGCAGGAACATCTGCGCCAGCAGTACCGGGATGCCGACCAGCGCGGTGACGAGGAAGGTCATGCGCCAGCCCATCAGGCCGCTCAGCCAGGTGCCGACGGGCACGCCGAGGACGGTGGCCAGGGTCACGCCCATCATGATGATCGAGGTGGCCTTCGCTACGCCCACGCCCTTGGGCGCCAGGCGGCCGCTGAGGGCGATGGCCGTGGCCCAGAAGCCGCCGATGCTGATGCCCAGCAATACGCGGCCGAACAGCAGCAGGCTGAAGTCGCTGGCGTAGGCCACCACCATGTTGGCGATGATCATGATCAGGGTCAGGCCGATCAGCAGGTAGCGACGGTCCATGGTGCCAATACCGACCGAGAGCAGCGGGGCGGCGAGGGCGGCCATGATGCCGGGCAGGGTGACCATCAGGCCGGCGTGGCCGGCGCTGATGCCGAGGTCGGCGGCGACGTCGTTGAGTACGCCTACTGGTAGGAATTCGCTGGTGACCAGGGCGAAGGCGCCCACGGCAACCGAGAGAATCGCCAGCCACTGCTGCAGGACGGTTTGTTGATTATGTTCAGGGAGGCCGCTAGGGGCCCGGCTTGCGCTTGGCATGGTGTCGGGTTCCGGGAGGAAATTTCGCCTGAGGACAGACGGGAGGGAGAAAGTGGAGGCGATTATAGAAAGCGGGCTTCGCAAGCCCATAGGCGAGCAGTTCGATAGTAATCATCAGTCTCGTTGATAAGACGGCCTGAGTAGAGCGGTTGCTTCCGTGTAACCACCAGTGGTCCAGTGAGGGAGATAGTGGTCACAAGAAATGGGACTGCTGCGCAGTCCAACGGGAGCAAGCTCCCTCGCCACAGGTTGTTGGTTAACCCATAGGCGTTGGAAATCTCTCCCGATGCAATCCTGATCTAGGTGATGTCCCGGCGTGCTCTGTCCACTAAGGCTGAGCCCTGAGCGCCCTGATGATGAACGCATGCAGGCTGTTGACCGCCTTGGACCCGCGAGAGGCCCGGCTACGCAAAATCGAAACGTCCATGGGTTCAATGGCTGCCAAGCCGTGCTCCTCACCCAACACCTGAAGCGATGGCTGCACGGTGCACTGAGTGATAGCGGCAATCGCCAGGCCACCTTCGACGGCGGCCACCTGGCCGGCAAGGCTGGAGCTGTTGTAGACCACCTTGAACTCGCGCCCTTGCTGGGTCAGTGAATTCACCGCATACCGCCGCGCCAGGCTTGCACTTTCGTAGACGGCGATGGGGATCGGGTCTCGCCGCCACAGTTCGAACTGCGGTGAGCCGACCCAGACCATGGGTTCCTTGAACAGAAAGGTACCGCTCTGGGGCGAGTCCCTGGACACCAGCGCCAGGTCAAGGTCGCCGCTGCGCAACTGCGGGATCAGCGTGGTCGACTGTTCACAAGTCAGTTCGATTTCCACGCCTGCGTAGCGCGGCGAATAACGCTTGAGCAGCGGCGTGAGGTACCTGGCTGCGTAGTCTTCCGCGACGCCAAGGCGGATGCGCCCGGTCAGCTCTTCACCGTGGAACGCCGCCTGGGTTTCAGCGTGGAGGGCGAGCATGCGGCGGGCGTAGCCCAGCAGTGTCTGGCCGTCGGCGGTCAGTTGCAGGTGCCGGGGGCCTCGACTCAACAATTGCCGTCCAAGGGCAGCCTCGAGTTTTTTCATCTGCATGCTGACGGCGGACTGCGAGCGGTTGACCTCATGGGCGGCGCCCGACAAGGAGCCGGCATCCACCACGGCCACAAAGCATTTGAGCCAATCGAGTTGCAAGTCACTGGCCGGCATCGCGCTTACCTCTATTCGTTAATCGAATGGCTTTGACGTGAATTATGCGCTTTTCATGACTGTTTGTTCACCCGCAAGATTCTGGCCTGGCTCACACCTACTGGATCGGATCATGCCCTTTGATACCTGGCTGCTTTATCTGGCTACCTGCTTCGGCATCGCGGTGGTGCCGGGGCCCAATGCGTTGTTGGCGCTGACCCATGGCGCGCTTCACGGCAATCGGAAGACGCTGTTCACCATCACCGGTGGCGTGCTCGGTTTTGCCATCGTGCTGTCGCTTTGCGCGTTGGGGTTGGGTGCGCTGATCCAGGCGTCGGCCAGCTGGTTTTTTGCATTGAAGGTGGCCGGCGGGCTGTACCTGATCTGGTTGGGCTTCGGGCTGTGGCGGGCGGCACCGGTCAGCCTTGAGGCGACCGGCGCGACCAGCTCGCGGAGTTGGTCGCTGTTCCGCCAAGGGCTGGTATCGGCAATTTCAAACCCCAAGGCGTTGCTGCTTTTTACTGCGTTTATTCCACCCTTCCTGGATTCCCACCGCAGCATCATCGCGCAGACGCTCACCATCGCGCTTACCTACGCCGTGGTGGAGTTCATCGTTGAATACCTGGTGGCGAGCGCTGCGCACCGGGTCCGGCCTTGGCTGGCTCGAACCGGGCGCCGGTTCAATAAAGTCTGTGGCGGGTTCTTCGTACTGTTCGGGTTGGCCCTGCCGATCCATGCCTGAGGGCACATGCCCGCGCGTCAGGGGTGTTCGATCACCATCACCGCGGTGGTATCCGCTTCAAGCGCCTCAAACATATGGGGCGCATTCGCCAGGTAGCTGATGTAGTCGCCGGCGTATAGCAGCACGGGCTCATTGGCCGGGCCGATATTCGCGCTGCCGCTGCACAGCACCACGTGCTCGACGGTGCCGGCCGGGTGCGGCTGTGACAGGCGCACCTCACCAGGCTGGACCTTCAGCCGGTAGATATCGCGCCGCACCCCCGCCGGGCAATCGGCAAGCAGTGTCGCCGCATAGTTGGCGGTTTCGGCATAGGTGGTCATGCCTTCGTTGGCACGAATCACCCGCAGGTTTTGCTGGGGCTGTTCGAAGAACCGGGTGACTTGCAACCCCATCGCCATGGCCAGCGACCACAACGTTTCGATGCTGGGATTGCCAATGCCGGATTCCAGCTGGGACAAGGTCGACTTCGCCACGCTCGCGCGTTTCGCCAACTCGGTCAACGAGAGCCCGGCAGCCAGACGTTCGCGCTTGATAGACAGGGCCAGCAGATCAATTCGACTCGGATTGTTGCTGAACAGGTTGTTCGTTATGTCGTTCATTTGTTTTATAGATCATCCTAAAATGGGTTGACGCTCTGTTACACCTTGTTCAGTATAGTGGTCATTAGTTCATTATAAAGTTCGTATTGCCGAACCCTGGCCAGCAAACAGGTGGCTTAGGTTACGGCAATGCCTGCCGCAAGGAAGCAGTGTGTGATGAAGTCGCAAGCCCGTGGAACGCTCGAAATGATTTCGGCCATGGTGATCTCCGGCACGGTGGGCTGGTTTGTCATCATGTCGGGCCAGAGTCCCGAAGCCGTCGTGTTCTGGCGCTGCCTGTTTGGCGCCATGGCGATGCTGGTGGCGTGCCTGGCGCTCGGCGTACTGCGGCGTTCCCGGATCACTGCCCGGCAATTCATCCTGGTGTGCCTGGGCGGGGTGGCGTTGATTCTCAACTGGGTGTTGCTGTTCAGCGCTTACCGTTATTCCTCCATTGCCATCGCGACGGTGGTCTACCACATTCAGCCTTTCATGCTGGTTGGCCTGGGTGTGCTGTTCTTTGCTGAACGCCTGAATGCCGCCAAGGTAGGCTGGCTCCTGGTGGCCTTCGCCGGCCTGATGCTGATCGTGTCCGCCAAGGGCAGCGGCCAGGCCACCGGCGCCGATTACCTGCTGGGTGTTTGCCTGGCCCTGGCTTCGGCCTTCTTCTACGCCGTGGCCGCGGCGATCACCAAGCGACTCAAGGATTTGCCCGCGCATCTGATCGTGCTGATCCAGATGGTGGTGGGCGTCCTGGTGCTGGCGCCGATCGTGGATTTCTCCACGGTGGACGCGATCGATGGGGCCTGGACTTACCTGATCATCATTGGCGTGGTTCACACGGGGCTCATGTCGACCCTGCTGTACAGCGCCATTCAAAAAATTCCCACGGCATTGGTGGGGGCGCTTTCGTTCATCTATCCGATCGTTGCCATCGTGGTCGATTGGGTGGCCTTCGCCCATCCACTCGGCGTGCTGCAGGTGGTTGGCGCGGCCGCCATCCTGCTGGCGGCGGCCGGCATGAATTTCGGCTGGTCGCTGGGTAAGGCGAGACGCCAGGAAGTGACTTAGGGCCTGGCGCGACATCGCAGGCCGTCTGAACCATCGTTGAATCAAGGGAGTTGATCGTGACTGTGATCCTGTGTGGCCTGGTGACCTGAGCTGTTTGGCAGCCCCGGTACTTTGAATTTTCGGAGCAGATCAACATGACAAGGGATGCCAGGCTCGGGGGCGTGTTCCATCTTTATTACTACTCGCTGTGGGTGCTCTGGCGGGCGCTGTCCTACGACCTCGAAGGGTGGCGCAGCCTGCTGGTGGCGACGCACTTGGTTCAACAACATTGCCTTGGGCTATTTTGCGGGCCGCTATGATTCCTTTTTGCCATCCTTGATGATCGGGCTATGATCGGAACCATATGAACCAGACGCGCCATGACTTATGCCCGTTGACCTGCAAGCCCTCTATCCCAAACTTATCCACCTGATGCTGGATACGGTATTTGTGGTCGACAGTGACAACCTGATTGTCTTTGTGAGTGATGCCTGCAAAGCGCTGCTCGGTTACCGCGCCAGCGAACTGATCGGCACCCCGATCACCGACTACATGCACCCCGAGGACCTCGCGCGCACCCGGGCCTCGATTGTGCGGGTCATGAACGGCAAGCCCCACGTCGACTTCCGCAACCGTTACATCCGCAAGGATGGCAGCGTGGTGCACATACTGTGGGCAGCGTTCTGGTCTGAAGACGAAGGCGCGCGGATTGGTGTCGCGCGGGACATTACGGCCCTTACACAAGCTGAAGAAGAGCTACGTTTCCTCGCCCATCATGACCCGCTGACAGCCCTCAACAACCGGTCGCTGTTCAATGACCGACTGGACGCGGCCTTGCAAGCGGCCCAGCGACACGACAGTAAGCTGGCGCTGTTGTTTCTGGACGTCAATCACTTCAAGTGCATCAACGATGTGCATGGCCATGCCGTGGGCGATCGCGTGCTCTGCGTGATTGCACGGCGGCTGGAAGGCTGTGTGCGTGGCAGCGACCTGGTGGCACGAATGGGCGGCGACGAGTTCACGGTGTTGCTGACGGACATCCAGTCGGAGGACGCCGTTTCCGGAAAAGTCGCGCAGATACTCGCGGTCATGGCCGAGCCGCTGAGCGCTGAGTTTGGTGCGGTGAAAATGCCGTCCTGCAGTATTGGCGTGGCGTTTTATCCGGCGGACGGGAAAGACGCCGACACGCTGCTCAGCCATGCGGATGGGGAGATGTACCGGGTAAAAAGGGATCGGTTTGCAGGTGAGTGATCAGCCATGCTGATAACAGATTCGATGTAGGGCCAGAATTCCCCACGATACGGCGCGTCCCTGCGCCAGTGCCATTTAGAAGCTGTACTTCGCGGTCACCATCATGTTGCGTGGGCTGCCGTAGGTATCGCCGCCATAGCTCACAGACTTGGAGATGGACGAGTAGTAGTTACGGTCGAAGATGTTGTTGGCGTTGAGCTGCAGGTCCAGATGTTGGTTGACCCTGTAGCCGGCCATCAGGTCGGTGACCGCATACGCGCCTTGCTTGAGCCGGTAGGTGCTGCCGTCAGCCAGCGGGACGTCGTTGTACAGGCGGCTCTGCCAGGAGATGTTGCCGCCCACCCGCAGTTTTTCCAGTGGGCCCTGGAAATGGTAGTTGGTGGTCAGCTTGAACAGGTGCTCCGGGGTGTCGGTGTCGAAGCGCTGGTTCTCGTTCTGCGGCTTGGCGGCGTCCTTGAGGGTGACCACGTGGGCGTAGGTATAACCACCGCCGACCTGCCAGTTCTCGGTCAATGCGCCTTGCAGTTCGAAGTCGATCCCCTGGCTGCGAATCTCGCCGGAGGCCACCGCGCAGGAAGCTTGTGGGCAGTTGTCTACGACGACATCGACGGCGCGGTTTTCCTGGTCGACGCGGAACAGGGCCACGCTCGCATTCAGCGCACCTCCCAAGTACTCGCCCTTGATGCCGACCTCGTAGTTTTTACCGACGATGGGTTTGACCGGGGTACCGGAGGTGTCCTTTTCGCTCTGCGGCGTGAAGATGTCGCTGTAGCTGACGTAGACCGAGTGATGGTCGTCCAGGTCGTAGATCAGGCCGGCGTAGCGTGTGAGGTTGCGGGTGACCTTGTAGTCGCCGTCGCCACCGCGGTTGTCGTAGTCGTACCAGTCCAGGCGGCCTCCGAGGATCAGCTTCAGCGGGTCGGCCAGGCTCAGGCGGCTGGTGACGTAGAAACCGTCCTGGGTGGTAACTTCATGGTCGTTGCCGGTGTGCACAAAGTCCGGTTTGCCCGCGTTGAGTGGCCAGTTCAAGTCGTAGGGCGAGTAGTTGTGGGTGGTCAGGTCGTAGATGCGCTTGCTGGCGCCCACCACCAGTTCATGGGTGCGCCCGAACGCTTCGAAGGGGCCGCTGGCAAAGGCGTCCACGCCGGCCTGGTTTTCGTCGTAGGAGGACTGGTAGACCGTCCGCGCCAGTGTGTTGTTTACCCAGCGTGATTGGTAAGAACCGGAAAACAGCCCGTTCTGTTCGGCGTAGTTGGCGTTGACCTGAAGCTTCCAGTCGTTGGCTAGCTGGTGACGGACTTCGGCGAAGATCGTGTTTATCTCCTGGTCCTTGTTCTCCCAATCCGTGCCGGGGTTGTAGGAGCGCGACAGGTTCAGGTGATGGCCATCGAGGCCGATCATCGAGGAACCCCAGAAGTAATTGGTCTTGTCCTTCTGGTGCGAGAAACCGAGGGTCAGGGTGGTGTCTTCGCTCAAGTCGGCTTCGGTGACGGCGTAGAACAGGCCGTGGTCTTCCGCTGCCTTGTCCACGAAGCTGTTGGCGTCGCGGTATGACGTGACGACCCGGCCGCGCAGGGTGCCACTGTCATTGAGCGGGCTGGACGCGTCGAGCTCGCCACGGTAGTTGTCCCAGCTGCCGGCGGCGCCGGTGATCGTGACTTTCTGCTCGTCCAGGGGGCGCTTGCGGATCATGTTGATGGCTGCCGACGGGTTGCCGGCACCGGTCACCAGGCCGGTGGCACCGCGTACTACCTCCACCCGGTCGAACATCGCCAGGTTAGGCTGGGCGCCGATGGACACACCGTTGTAGCCGCTCGGAATGCCGTCGTACATCAGGTTGTCGATGTTGAACCCGCGCGCCGTGTAGCCCTGCCGACCGGGGCCGCTTGAGAAGTCGAGGAACAGCCCGGGCGTGGCCCTTACCACATCGTTGATGCTGGTCATGGCCTGGTCATCCATACGCTGGCGCGTGATCACGGTGACCGCCTGTGGTGTTTCACGCATGGTCAGCGGGAGTTTGGTTGCCGTCGACATGGCGCCCGTGGTGTAGGAGTTGGAGCCCTCGGTGACGCTGCCCGGTTGGGTACTGGTGATTTCAGTGGCGCCCAGTTCCAGGGTCGATGGCGCGGCGGTCTCCGGCGCGCTGCTGTTGTCATCGGCGAAGGCGGGTGCCAGGGTAGCCATGCAAATCGTCATGGCCAAAAGATCGCGAGAAGGGTTGAAATAACGCTGGGGGAGGGCGCGTGACGACATCGAAAACTCCTGTGTTGATAATAATTATGAGAATCATTATCAATAAATATGTCAGGATTTGTCACGCTGAAAAAGCTTGTTACGCACAAATGAGTGAATGGCGGGGGGCTCAACGCTGTTGACCTGCGCCGATTTGTTCGCCTTATTATGTGATGCATCGCCCTGTTCACTACCCAAAAGGCACCCGTATGGCGCTTAGATTAAGGCCTGCATGCATTACAGATCTTCCAGCGATCTACAGGGGAGAGCAGGACTACATCCGAAGCTGGGAGCCTGACCACGAAGACGCTTGGCGGCTGCAGCTGGAGCGGCACCTGACTCGATGGGTGGAAAACTTTGAGCGCCTGACGGTGGCGACCATTGAAGAGCAGGTCGCCGGCTATTGCTTGTGGACACCCGAGGAGGATTACGCGGAGCTATGCACCATCAACGTCAGCCAGGCGTACCGGCGAAAGGGGATCGGCCAGGCGTTGTTCTACGCGTATGCGGCCGCCGCAAGGCAGCAGGGTTTCACGTGTTTGAGGCTGAGCGTGCGGCCTGATAACCCGGCCCGGCAGCTGTATGAGCGAGCTGGTTTTATCTGCGTGGGGAATGATGCCAATGGCTATCTGCGATACGAACTGATCTGAGGAACTCTGTGCTGTTGATCTAAACGGATCTGCGGGACGTCGACCTGTAGCCGCGGCGCTTTATATTTTGAGGACTTCCCGCGACTGATGCTCCACACGGTTGCGCCCCAGTTTTTTTGCGCGATACAGAAGACTGTCGGCCTTTTCCAGCAAATCAATCGCTACCACTACGCCACGCAGGTGGTTGGAAGTGACATCCGCGCTGATGGTGACGATGCCTGCCGTACTGCCTCTGTGTTCAATTTTTGCAGCCTCTATGGCTGAACGCACTTCCTCGGCGATCTTTACCGCACCTGCAAGCTCCGTTTCTGGAAGCAGGATTACAAACTCTTCTCCTCCATACCGGGCAGCGAGGTCGGCTGGGCGGTTTATATTTTTACCTATTAACGCTGCGATTTGTTTCAAGCATTCGTCACCGAGAACATGGCCGTAATAGTCGTTGTACTGCTTGAACCAATCGATATCGATAAGTATGAGCGCTACGCTATTTCCAGTGCGGCATGCTCTCGCCCACTCTTGTGCCAGTGTCGCGTCGAAACACCTACGATTAGGCAACTCCGTAAGGCTGTCAGTCTTGGCAATATGTTCTAAATCACGATGCGCAAGGCGCAGCTCTTCTTCTGCCACTAACAAACGTTGAATTTGTCGGTAAAAGAGAAAACCCAGACTGGTCAGCACAACAATTATCAGCACCACCATAATCGATGCCTGGTAGACGTACGTCCGCCATGTTGCAAATACCGAGTCTAACGACAATCCTGCTGCGGCGACGATCGGAAGGCCCGGTATGCGGCTGTAGGCATAGACTCGTTCTACCCCGTCCACGACGGACGTCAGGCTGGCTGTCCCGTCGTTGCTGTTGATCAGATAGCGACTAAACAGCTCTCCCTTTGCAATATTAGTTGTCATGAGTGCGTCAATCATTGGTCGGCGGGCAAGCAAATCGCCGTTATTCAGTGCCAGCAATATCACCCCTTGTTTGTCTACGTCTAAACGCTCAAAGAAACTTTGAAAGTAGTCGACGGGCAACGTCGCCAACACCACGCCGCTGAAGCTGCCATCTGGGTATTGAGTACGGCGGCTGACGGGGATGATCATGTCGCCGGTGGTGCGGCTCAAAATGACCTGACCCACATGGATGGCCGAGCCAGGGTGGTTCTTGTGGTAGATAAAATAAGAACGATCGCTATTGTTCTTTGCGACCGTCGCTGACGAGAACGAATTGACTACCCAGTCGCCATTCTTGTCGAAAATGAATAATCCTTGAATTCCGTCGGTTGCCTCAACGTTACTGGCCATTATTTTGGATAAGCGAACTTTCTGTTCGTCGCCAAGTTTGTCATGTTCAACGCGCTCGGCAAGGTCGCTCAGAATGTTTTCAGCTTGACGCAAGGTATCTTGAGCCTGCTGCTCGGAAGCCCGAACAATGTTATGGACAGCAATTTTGGCGTTTGCCAATCGTTCGTCCGCCGATTGCTTTAGCTGCCAGGCAATTGCGGAAACCAGCATCACACAGACCAAGAGGATGAAAGCGATCAGGCCCACAGAAAGAGCTTTAGGTGTTAACCGACCAGACACGAGCGTTATGCTTTTCATGGACATCTTCATAGTGTTGGCATGCTGACCCTTACTGTGAGTTTTCCAAACTCATCAATACCAGATTGAGCGTACCTATAGCGATCAGAGTACCGAGTCAATATGGGCTTAATAAACTCAACATGCACGCTATGAATCTAAGCAGGATCAACGAGAACGGCAGCGGTTCTCGGTGGTTGAGTCCTAAAGCGCACATAACGAAGGCATGTTGAGAGCCGTGACTTAGTCTTCCTGGTTTCGGGCTGTTGAGATGCCTTGCGACAATCCATGAATGACATCCGCCGCCATTTCTTCGGTACTGTTCAACCCATCAACTCTGACAATCGGTATGGTCTGCTTCGACATCCAGCGCTCGTGCCACGCCCTGCTGCGTCCGGAAAAGCTCGGGTCGTCGTACTGTGATGCCCATGCCCGGAAGGCCACATGTATCTCATGCATATCGCCTCCGGGTGCGATCCGATTTCCGAAGTGCTCCTTTTCACGTGCTGCCAAGCGTTCAAGCCGAACGGGGGTAGGCGTTGCCACAAACACAATCAGGTCGGCGTCGTTGATCAGTGCATCTCCCCAACTCATACAAGAGCCGGTGAGCACCCAACCGTCATCACCGAAGCGTTGCTGAATCAGCGACACACGCTCATCGGGCGGGCGCTTGGTTGTAAAAGGAGGGTTGGTGGGCAGCCAATAGAAATCATCGACATCGAGATGGCGAAGGCTGAGCAAAGAGGCGAGGGTACGACCCAGCGTAGTCACGCCTGCACATGAGGCGCCTGTGATGTAGATCCGCAATGGTTTCCTCCGTGGGTATCCGCCGGCCCTAGCGCTGCTGAAAAGCTATTTTCAGCCCCAGCCCCATAAACAAAGTACCGATGATCTTTCCCTCCCAGCGGCGCAGCTTTGAAAGGCCCGTCATCCATCTGCTCAAAGGACGAATAGAGACCGAAATGAGCGTGGTGTACACCGCACTGAGCCCCGAAAAGATCAACCCCAGCACCGCGAATTGCGCCAGGGAAGAGCCCGATTCCGGATGGATGAATTGCGGCAGGAACGCCAGGAAGAAAATCGCGGTTTTCGGGTTAAGCACTTCGGCAACCACCGCCTGGAAATACGCCTGGGTCGAGGTAACTGTGGGCAGGTCTTTGCGCGTGGTCGCGCCAGGCTTGGCCATAAACGCGCGTATGCCCAGGTAGATCAGGTAACAGGCGCCGACGATTTTAACGACGTTAAATGCCACGGCCGAGGTCATCAGGATGGCGGAAAGGCCCAACGCCGCACACAACGTATGGATAAGGTCCCCCGAAGCCACGCCCAGCCCGGTGGCAATCCCGACCTTGCGGCCACCCTGGAGGGTGCGGGTGATCACCAGAAACACGGCAGGGCCGGGGATCAGGAAAAGGCCGATTACAACGGCTATGTACGTCAGGATGGGGGCCAGTTCGAACATCGTGCGTCATCTCAAGATTGGAAGCGTCCTACAGTTATCCTCATCCAGGGCGTTAAAGCAATCCAGGTGATCTGCCTGTTTTCAACCTTCCGGTTGTCGCTGGCACGGACTACTGGTGTGACTGCACCGGTCAACAAAGCTCTTCGCTGACCGCGTCGGCCCACATCGCCCCCGGCACTGCCGCTGCGGAGTCAACCCGCTTGATCTCAGCCAGGCAGCGTTCCAGCGTACTGTCACGCAGATGCTCCTGGAAGATGCACAGGCACTGCGCAAACAGCACCAAGGTGGAATTGATGAAAACGCGCGCGTTATCGAAATCATGGTTGAAGTAAACGACCTCGCGGCTTCGACGATCGATGGCCAAAACGTCTCCCGAGCCGTTTTGGCCAAGCGGGAAATAGTCCTCGCTAATTCCGTACACCATCAGCCGGTGGGCGATTTGCGATGGGCTGTAGGCTTCAAAACTCAAAAAGGGCGCGGCGTCGCGCGGCAGCCCCTGTTTGACGAGGAACTCCGCGTCTTGTGGGGCGAGGGAACAGACCTGGCCAGCCTCGTAGACAACAAATTCGTCTAGACACAGGTCCAGTTCCGGCGGGACGAGCGGCTGCGATGATATAAATCGTGCCTTGAAGTCAAACCCGGTCATGTTCTTCACTTCGCAAATGCATATTCACCACCCTGTGCCAGCGCCTTGCGATACGCCGGCCGTTCCTGAAAGCGTTGCACCCACGCCGCCACATTCGGGTACGCCTGCAACTTGCCCTGGGCCCTGGCGATTTCGCCGATGAAGCTCATCTGGATATCCGCGCCAGTCAATTCGTCACCCACCAGGTACGGCGTAAGCCCCAGTGCGTTGTCCAGATAACCCAGGTAGTTCGCGACCTCGGATTCGATGCGCGGATGCAAGGGGGCACCCGCATCACCCAAGCGGCCAACGTAGAGGTTGAGCATCAGCGGCAGCATGGCCGACCCTTCGGCGAAGTGCAGCCATTGCACGTATTCGTCATAGGTGGCCGTGGCAGGATCGGGTTGCAGGCGGCCGTGGCCGTGGCGGCGAATCAGGTAGTCGATGATGGCGCCGGACTCGATCACCACGTGGGGACCGTCTTGAATCACCGGTGATTTGCCCAAGGCATTGATGGCCTTGAGTTCCGGTGGCGCGAGGTTGGTTTTCGGGTCGCGCTGGTAGCGCTTGAGCTCGTAAGGCAGGCCGAGTTCTTCGAGCAGCCACAGGATGCGTTGCGAACGGGAGTTGTTGAGGTGGTGGACAATGATCATGGTGGCTCCGCTGGGCGAGAATAGGGGCGTATAGGGACAGACCGCTGTGGCGCTGTGGAGTGCCGTGAATTAAATGTGCTTCGAAGAATGCATGAAAGATGGATAATCACAGCGGTAGGCACTGATTACAAACCGGATAGAACACATGAATCGTCAAAAGAAACTACAGCAACTGTTCAAGGCTAAAGCCAAAAAGGCCAGCGCCAAATTAGCACCCGCACGCAAGGATAAGTACATCAGTAAAGCTGACCGGTTGAAACTGGCGACTGAATCCACTGATGAGTCAGTTGTTTCTTCTGAGAGCTGATCCAGAAGGCTTAAGCATCATCCGATAGGGAATCGACGGAAAAACCATGAACACTGCTCAACTTGCGATTCAGCACTACATACTCGCCAAGGACGGCAACCGTCCGCATTTGCTCAGCCGGGCGTTTGTTCCGGAGGCGACCCTGGACATGGTAGTGCGCACCGGTTCCATCTCGTTCCCGCCCCACGTTGAAGGGGTTGCTGGCATCGGCGACGTGCTGGTACGGCGATTCGGGCAGACCTTTGAAAACGTCTACACGTTTTGCCTGGGGCAGCCGCCTGAAGAGGGGGCCGACACCTATCTGTGCAAATGGCTGGTGGGGATGTCCGACAAAAACTCCGGCGAAGCCCGGGTGGGGTGTGGGGTGTATGAGTGGCAGTTCAGTGTTGAGTCGGGGCTTGTTGAAAAGCTCACCATCACTATCGAGCATATGAAAACCCTTCCAGCGGCGGATCTTGAGAGTGTCATGGAATGGGTATCAGGGCTGAATTACCCATGGTGCAGTCTGGAAGCCGCAGTGAGGACTGCGCCACAGAGTGTGGCGGTTAAAGAGGTCACCCAGTTTCTTACTGCTCAAATGCCTCGTTTCTAGTGGGGGGCATCGGCTCGTAGCGCATTCAGAACAAGCGTAAAGGCAGGTGTTGGCAAGCGACGGCTTGGGTAGTACAGGTGATAACCCGAGAACAACGGGCACCAGTCCTCCAGAACTTGTACCAGGCGGCCATTCTCGATATGCGGTGCAAATTCTTCTTCCGGCAGGTACGCGATGCCCAAGCCGTTAACGGCCGCAGCCGGTACATGTGCGCTGGTGTTGAGAATGACTTGGCCTGCGACTCGCACGTTGACCTTCCGGCCACGCTTTTCGAATTCCCAAACGGCCAGCCCGCCTAGCGTTGGATAGCGGATATCGATACATCGGTGGTTCACAAGATCCTGTGGCTTTTTTGGCACAGGATTACCGGCGAAATACGCTGGCGCCCCTACGACAGCCATCCGTACCTGCGGGCCGATAGGGATGGCGATCATATCTTTGTCAACGGTGTCGCCAAATCGGATGCCTGCATCGAAGCGGTCCGCAACGATGTCCCGGAAGCCATAGTTGATATCAAACTCAACCTTGATATCGGGGTATTCGAGGAGCAACGGCGTGAGCCGGGGAAGCAGTATTGTCCTCAGGACAAAATCACCACAGGTAATGCGCACCGTGCCTGCGGGCTTGTCCCGCAGCCGGTCAATGCATCCAGCTCGGCCTCGATTTCATCGAAGCGATGACCGATGGTTTGCATCAGGCGCTCACCCGCACTGGTCGGCGAAACGCTGCGGGTGGTGCGTGTCAGGAGTCGTATTTCCAGGCGCTTTTCAAGCCCGGACACAGCCTGGCTCAGCGCGGACTGTGTGACACCCAAGTGAGCCGCCGCCCGGGTAAAGCTGCCTGCCCTGGCGACCGTCACAAAGGCCAGAAGGTCATTCAGATTATGTCTTGGCATCGTAGGTCGCCTACCTTGATTGATTAGCCTTGCTTATAACTACAACAAGATTTCATTAGATTATCAAGCATGATGCACTCGCGGAGAATAGGGCAAGCCTCGTCTGATGTCGCAGGCGTGGTTCTTACCCCTTGCTGGTCCTGGCCGGCACCTATTCACCGATGGGAGCACCTCATGAGAAAACTGGTTGTCTTGCTTGGCCTTCTGATGGCGTCGCTCTGTGCACTGGGAGCAGACATGTCTGACGGAGCCGATAATTTCTACAAAAGTGAGAAGGTCACGATGCAGAAGGTGACCTTCAAAAATCAGTACCGGATTAACACCGTAGGGAATCTGTTCTTCCCAAAAGATTTGAAACCGGGCAGCCAAAACGCCGCGATCATCGTTGGCCATCCCATGGGCGCGGTCAAAGAGCAGAGTTCGAACCTGTATGCGCAGAAGCTGGCAGAGCAGGGTTTCGTGACCCTTGCCATTGATCTGTCGTTCTGGGGCGAAAGTGATGGCCTGCCGCGCAATGCGGTGTCGCCGGAAATCTATGCTGAAGACTTCAGTGCTGCCGTGGACTATCTGGGCACGCAGACGTTTGTTGATCGCAACCGGATTGGTGTCCTGGGCATCTGTGGCAGCGGCAGCTTCGTTATCAGCGCTGCAAAGATCGACCCGCGAATGAAGGCCATTGCCACGGTCAGCATGTACGACATGGGCGCAGCCAACCGAAACGGCTTGAAGCATTCCGTCACTGTCGAGCAGAGGAAGCAAGGCATTGCTGCGGCTGCCGAACAGCGTTATGCCGAGTTCACCGGCGGCGATACCCAGTACACCAGTGGGACAGTCCATGAACTGACGGACAAATCCAACGCGATTGAGCGCGAATTCTACGATTTCTACCGCACGCCACGCGGGGAGTTCACCCCCAAAGGCCAATCACCGCTGCTGACCACTCACCCGACGCTGACCAGCAACGTCAAGTTCATGAACTTTTATCCGTTCAACGATATCGAGACGATCTCGCCACGCCCGATGCTGTTCATCGCCGGTGAACAGGCTCACTCCCGTGAGTTCAGTGAAGAGGCTTATCAACTGGCTGGCCAACCCAAGGAGCTCGTGATCATTCCAGGTGCGGGCCATGTGGATCTCTACGACCGAGTCGACCTGATTCCTTTTGCCAAACTGACCTCGTTCTTCCAGACCAACCTGAAGTGACCGACCCAATGAGCAGCACCGTTTTGCCTACTCAAACAGCGAGCCGTCAGGTATGGGGAGCAGTCCTGGCGATGGCGCTGTGCGCCTTCGCCCTTGTGACTTCCGAGTTTCTGCCGGTGAGCTTGCTCACGCCGCTTGCGAACGATCTCGGGCTTACGGAGGGGCAGGCTGGGCAAGCGATTTCGATTTCCGGCCTCTTCGCGGTCATCACCAGCCTGTTCATCTCCAGCGTCATTCGCAGGCTTGACCGAAGGCCTGTTTTGCTTTTCCTGACGGCCTTGATGATCGCCTCCGGCGCGCTCGTTGCCTTTGCCCCGAACTACTCGACACTGATGGTGGGGCGCGCCATTTTGGGCATCGCGATCGGAGGAAGTTGGGCAATGTCGACCGCGGTCATGATGCGGATTGCACCTGAGCCTTTCGTGCCTAAAGCCATCGCGTTGATCCAGGGCGGTACCGCACTCGCCACGGCGGTCGCAGCGCCGATTGGCAGTTTTATGGGCGGGTTGATCGGCTGGCGAGGTGCATTTTTTTGCGTGGTTCCACTCGCGGCTCTGGCGCTGTGTTGGCAAGCCTTCACCCTGCCGAAAATGCCAGGTCAAGATGAGCCCGGCTCTGCCGTTGATGTCTTTCGGTTGTTGGGTCGCCTCAACGTCTCTCTGGGCATGGCGGCAGTGGCATTTTTGTTTATGGGGCAGTTCGCGCTATTCACCTATCTGCGCCCGTTCCTTGAGGCGGTGACCCGTGTTGATGTGTCGGGTTTATCCCTGCTGCTGCTGATCATCGGCATGGCCGGGTTGGCGGGTACGATGCTGATCGGTTCGTTGCTGAACCGCAGTCTTTATCGAGTGCTGATGCTGATTCCGCTGTTGATGTCGGGCATTGCCATGGCGTTGGTGGTCTACGGCAGTTCAATGCTGGCTACAGCCATTTTGCTGGGCGTGTGGGGGCTGGTTGCTACTTGCGCGCCCGTGGGTTGGTTCACTTGGTTATCGCGCACATTGCCCCAGGATGCCGAAGCCGGAGGCGGGCTGATGGTGGCTGTCATTCAGTTGGCGATCACCCTCGGCGCGACGGTTGGGGGCGTGTTGTATGACGGGGCTGGCTACCAGGCCACTTTCATCGTGAGTGGCGTGTTTCTTCTGTTGGCTTGTGTGCTTGCATTGCTCGTATCACGCACGGATACGCCACCGGCACGATGATGCGGCACCCCGCGTGGGGAGGGTGCCGTCATCTTCAATGCGCATCCGCCGTCGGCTGCTTCGGCGGTTGCACCTTGCGCATCAACGGCACCAGCAACACCGCGACAACAAAGCACACCATGATCATCAGGAACGCGTCGGCATAGGTCAGCGTCTGTGCCTCACGCCAGGTCAGCGCCCACAGCTGGTGCAGCGCAAACTGGCTCGCGTCCAGGCTGTTTTGCCCAAGCAACTGGGCGTTCCCTGAAAGCTGATCAAGCCAGACATTCATCGACTCGTTCCGGATGTTCAGGTGCTCGGCCAGGCGCAGGAAGTGCAGGTTGGTGCGGTCGTTGAGCACCGTGGCGCAGGCGGCGATGCCGATGGCGCCGCCGAGGTTGCGCATCAGGTTGAACAGCCCCGAGGCGAGTTTCAGGCGGTCGGGGGCCAGTGCGCCGAGGGTCAGGGTGACCACGGGCGGCACCGCCATTTGTTGGGCAAACCCGCGTATGGCTTGGGGCAGCATCAGCTCCTTGGCGCCCCAGTCGTGGGTGATGGGGGAGAAGTCCCACATCGACAGGGCGAACAGCGACAACCCGAACATCAAAATCCAGCGCAGGTCGAAGCGGTTGGCCAGCACCGCGTACACCGGGATCGCCAGCAACTGGAACACCCCCGTGGAAAACACGGCCAGGCCGATATCCAGCGAGCCGTACCCGCGCACCCGCCCAAGAAACAGCGGCGTGAGGTAGATGGTGGCGAAAATGCCGATGCCGGTGATGAACGAAAAGAGGCAGCCCAGGGCGAAGTTTCTATCCCGAAGCGCGCGCAGGTCGACAATCGGTTCCTTGATTTCCAGGCAGCGCCAGATAAACAGCCCGCCGCTGATGCCGGCTATCCAGGCGGTGGTCGAGATGGTGCTGTCGCTGAACCAGTTCCAGCGTGGGCCTTCTTCCAGGGTGTATTCCAGGCAGCCGAGAAACACCGCCATCAGCGCCATGCCGATATAGTCCGCGCCCTTGAGCAGCGACGGGTTGGGGCGGTCGACCTTGACCAGCATCGGTACCGCAAAGGTCACGAACAGGCCGGGCACCAGGTTGATGTAGAACAGCCAGTGCCAGGAGGAAATATCGGTGATCCAACCGCCCACGGCCGGGCCCAATGTGGGCGCAAGGGATGCGATGGCGCCGATGGTGGACGCGGCGATCACCCGTTGTTTGCCGTTGAAGTACATGAACGCGGTGGTGAACACCAACGGGATCATCGAGCCCCCTAGAAACCCCTGCAAGGCGCGAAACGCGATCATGCTCTGGATGTTCCAGGCCATCGCGCACAACAGGCTGGTCAAGGTAAACCCGGCCGCCGACGCCGCGAACAGCCAGCGCGTGCTCATCACCCGCGAGAGCCAGCCCGACATGGGGATTACGATGATTTCCGCGATCAGGTAAGCGGTCTGCACCCACGCCGTATCGTCCGCCCCGGCAGACAACCCGCCGCCGATGTCCTTGAGGGAGGCGGAGACGATCTGGATATCGATCAAGGCGATGAACATGCCCACGCACATGGTGGCGAAGGCCGCGACCTTTTGTGCGGTGCTGAGGGCGGGCCGCGGGCTGTTCATAGCCGGGCCTTGAGGGCGCTGGCCTGGTCCTCGAACGCTTCATCGGTGTTGACCTTCGCCATCACCGACAAGCCCGGGCGCAGGGCGCCGAAGTCGGCGTCGTTGCTGTCGAGCCGCACGCGCACCGGCACGCGCTGCACGATCTTGGTGAAGTTGCCGGTGGCGTTTTCTGGCGGCAATACACTGAATTGCGCCCCGGTGGCAGGGGCCAGGCTCTCGATATGCCCGTGGAATTCACGGTCGGGGAGGATGTCGGCGCGGATGCTCACGCTTTGCCCAACCTGCAGGCGGCCGAGTTGGTCTTCCTTGAAGTTGGCGTCCACCCACAATCCCTTCGCCGGCACCACCGAGATCAGTTGGCTGCCGGCCGCGGCGTAGGCGCCGACCCGGGCGCGGCGGTTGCCCACATAGCCGTCCACCGGGGCCCGAAGTTCTGTGTAGCTGATGTTCAACTGTGCCTGGTCGCGTTCGGCTTGGGCCTGTTGCAACGCGGCGCGGGCCTGGTCGCGCTGAGTTTCAATCACGTCGATTTGCCGGCGCGCCGCCATCAGCCCGGCTTGCGCTCGGGAGTGGTCGGCGCGGGCAGTCTTCCAGACGGCGCTGACCCGTTGCGCGCTTTCCACCGACACGGCCTGGCTGCGCACCAGGTTCTGGTAACGGGTCTGATCGTCGCTGGCCCGTTGCGCTTCGGCATCGGTGGCGTCGATCTGCGCCTTGGCCTGGTTGATCACCGCCAGTTGCAGTTGTTCGGTGGCGTCGAGGTTGGCGAGGGCGGCTTGTTGCGCTGCCACGGCGCCATCGGCTTTGGCCAGGGCGGTGCGGTAGTCACGAACATCAATACGGGCCAGCACGTCGCCGGCCCGTACGTACTGGTTGTCCTGCACGGCCACTTCGCTGATATAGCCCGGCACCTTGGCACTGATCACCGTTACGTCTGCGCCGACGTAGGCGTCGTCGGTGTCTTCGATAAACCGGCTGACCAGCCACCAGTGGCTGGCGTACCAGACGCCGCCCACCACAGCCAGGGTCAGCAGCCCCAGGCGCAGGGCCTGTTTGCGCCGGGATGGTTTTGTGGGTTCGGGCACAGCGCTGACTTGAGCGTCCATGGCGAAATGACCTCGTTGAGTTTGAGTGGCGAAACGGACGGCCCGTTGGCTTGTTACTGAATATTACATGCGTAATATGTCACGGTAGGTTTCATAATGAAAGTCACTCGATGGAAGTTATTGCCACGTCAGGCCAGCACGCAAATGCAAAAAAGCCCTGAGATTCAGGGCTTTTTCAGAGGAGGGTGTTTATTGGCGCAGTAGCAACGAATAGCCAGTCTCAAGACACTGTTATTTCTTCCCCGACGCGGGCCTTCGTCCGTGTCGCACGCAATGCCATGACCAACGCCAACATCGGTGCCAGGGTAAACAGCGCGAACAGCCAACGTGCCGCATTGGCGACGCCGGCATCGCCCGCCACGCCATTGATGCCCGCCATGTTCGAAATCACCCCCGCCAGTGCTGCGCCCATGGCCATGGCGAACAGTTGCAGGGTGGTGATCGACGATGCCGCTGTGTCCTTATCCTGCTCCGACGCCACTTGCAGGATGCGCGTCAGCAGATGCGGCCAGCCCAGGCCGATGCCAAAACCCACCAGGAACAACCCGACGCAAATAGGTGCCAACAGTGCCCAGTCCCCGTGACCGGCGATTGGCGTGGTGATTGCCAGCATCACCAGCCCGGCCACGATAAACAGCGGCCCCGCGATGATGGCGCGGTGCGGACCACGGCCGGTCCAGCCAGAGCTGAGGATTTCCGATACCGTCCAACCGGCCGCCATCAACGCCGCCATGTAACCGGCGACCAATGGCGACTGGCCATGCAGATGCTGTAGAAAATACGGCATGAAAATCTCGCTGCTCATGCCGATCACCAACAAGCACGTGGTCGCATACAGTGCGCAAAGCGGGGTGCTGAACTTCAGCGCATCCCTGGGCAGAAGACGCACCGTGGCGTTGGATTCCTTGCGGATCAGCAGCCACACCAGCACCCCACAGGTCGCGATACCCAGCAGGTTCCAGCTCGGCAGTGACGAGACGCTGCCCGCACACACCGCCAACACCGCGCCAGCCAACAGCACCAACTGCGGCACCGGCAAACGAGCCGTGGCCGTCGCTGCGGTATCGCGTGGCGGCAGCGCGCGGCTGGTGAGCACCATATACGCCAGGCTCACCGGCACCATCGAGCCGAAGGCGAAACGCCAGGCGTCCATTTCCGCAAACACGCCACCCACCGCCGGCCCGACCAGCGTAGCCACGCCCCACATGCCCGATACCAGAGCCATTGCCCGAGGCCAAAGACGTTCTTCGAACACCAGCTGGATCATCGAGTAACACAGCGCCAACAGAACCCCGCCGCCCAGGCCCTGGATAAAGCGTCCCGCCAGCATCACCGGCATGCTCGGCGCCAATGCGCAAATCAGCACACCCACCATGAACACCAGCGTGGCCACTGCATACGCCTGCCGTGGACCGGTGCGTTGCAACAGCTTGGAGGTGAGGGCCGAACCCAGGATCGAGGCCACCACATACAAGGTGGTACTCCACGCATAGAGCGCCAGGCCGCCGATTTCTGCGACCACCGACGGCAGGATGGTGGTGGCGATGTAGGTGTTGGTGGCATACAGCGCGATACCGCCTGAAAGCGCGATGGAACGGGTGGCGTTTTTGCCCCGGAGCAACTCGCCCCAACTGCTGTCTTGGGTTTGCATCAACGATTCCTTGTAATGCGTTCGCGGTGTAGGCGCCGGCGAATGGCATGGGCGTCATGGTTGGCGTTAATTAACCAAGTTATTGCTTGTTATATTGAGGCGAGGCGTATTGTTTTGCAAGAAGTGCCTTGTCAGGTGGTTGAGCCACTATTGGAGCCGCAGAGTTTCCCAAGGCTGGCAGCACGTCACACCGTCAATTTCCGGCTGAACTTGGTTTCCATCACGATATGGGACGCGGTGTGTGCCACCCCTTTGATCATGTTGATCCGGGTGAGCTCGGCGTTGAGTTCGCTCAGGGTGGAAGTGGCGAGGTGAATGATGAAGTCCGACTCGCCCGAGACCGCATACACGGCCTGCACCACGTCCATCTTGCGCAGGGACGTCATGACATCGGTGTAACTCTTGTTGGTGCAGGAGGTCATGGTGAAGCAGGTAACCGTCTGCTGCAGCCGGTCCTGGTCGATGCGCACGCTGTACCCGGTGATAACCCCCGCCTTTTCCAGACGGGTAATCCGTTCCTGCACCGCAGAGCGTGAGACCCCGAGTTTGCGGGCGAGTGACGCGGTGGGCTCGCGTGCGTTGGCCTGAAGGAGGGCGAGCAATTGCCGGTCCTTGTCGGTCAGGTTAAACAATGGGCCGGGATTCTGCGTATCCATGGACACTTCCTTGACCTTGCTCGGGTCATTTTTTATGAGTCGCCCTGCGCTGCGAACGCCTTTCCTGAAACATGTCCATCATCTTCAGGCCGGCGTAAACCGTTTGTGCGGCCGCAGGGCCCAGCGGGCCGCCGTTCCATTCCAGGCCATAGGCATCGAACAGACGGTAGCGATCGGTTTCGCCGCAGATTGCCTCGGCGATGACGCGTCCACCGATCGGCGCGGTGTTCATACCATGGCCACCAAATGATGTACATGTCCACAATCCCTGCCCGAGCGGGCCAATGTGCGGCATCTTGTGCCGCGCATAGCCCATCAGCCCGGACCAGGCTTTGTCGATCCTGATGCCGCGCAACTGCGGATAAACGTCGAGGATGTCTTGGGTCAGCAACTGCCCGAGGCGTTTTTCATCCTGCAGGTTCCGGGTGGTGATACGCCCGCCCCAGAGCAGGCGGTCGCCCTCGACGACGCGGTAATAATCCGAGGCCCGGCGGTTATCGCCCACGGCATCGGTGGTACGCACCGCCTCCGCCAGGCGATCACCCAGAGGCTCGGTCAGCACCGCATAGGTCGCGATCGGCAGGAAGGCGCGGCGTAATTTGCCGAACTCCGGCCCGCCATAGCCGCCGCAGCAATACACTACATGGGCGCAATCCACAGTGCCTTGATCGGTTGCGACCCGGTGTCGCCCGTTGCGACTCTCGACGCTGATCATGGGCGACCGTTCATGGATTTTCCCGCCGCTGCCCTCGATCAGCCGGGCCAGGCCGAGGCAATAGTTCAACGGGTGGAAGTGAAAGCCATGGCTGTCGCGCAGGGCCTGGAAATACCGCTCGGTCTTGAGCTTTTCGCGCACCGCCTGGCGATCCAGGTACTCGAGGTGAAAGTCGAAATCCGCCGCCATTTTGTCGCGCATGCGCTGCAGGTTATCGCCATCGTCGTAGCGAACCACGCTGAGTTTTCCGGGGGTTGGCGTGCAGCCTGGCAATTGATGTCCGGTGATCATGTCTCGAACAATATCGACGCCTTCAAGGGACAGTTTGAACAGCGCGGCGGCGGTGGGTTTACCGCAGCGCTGCTCGATAGAGGACAACCCTTCGGACCAGCCCTGAAGCACAAAGCCCCCGTTACGCCCCGACGCGCCCCAGGCAACACGTCCCGCGTCCAGCAGCACCACGGACTGCCCGCGTGAGACCAGCTCCCACGCAGTACTCAGCCCTGCCAGCCCAGCGCCGATGATGCAGACATCGGCCTGGGCATTTCCACACAGCACCTCACGTTCAGTCGTGTCGCGCATCGTGGCGGTGTAGTAATTGTTGTTGTAGGTGTACATGAAGTCCGTCGTCCTTTTTTCGCGGCGCAGGCGTACCGCGCGCCACGTCGAGGACGGGCGCCTGGTAGGCCAATGCTTGTTTTATTGCACTTGGGTGAGGTCGGCGCCGTACCACTTTTCAGACAGCTGCTTGAGCGTGCCGTCTGCTTTCATGTCGGTGACGATCTTGGTCAGCGCGCTGTTGAACGCCTCATCCCCCTTGTCTACGGCGATGGCCAGGGGTTCGTAGTAGGCCGGCTTGCCTTCGACTCTGACGACGGGATAGCCATTCTTGATGGCCGCCACGATGGTTGGAAGCGCAGACAAGGTAGCGTCCAGGCGAACCCCGTTACCCATGCGCAGATCATCCAGCGGGCCCATGCTGTCGCCGTAGGTGCGAACCTCGCCGGGTGTGACGTCATAGGTAAATGGCGGCACATCGG
The DNA here is from genome assembly GCF_034044025.1 of Pseudomonas sp. SED1. Classification (NCBI taxonomy): domain Bacteria; kingdom Pseudomonadati; phylum Pseudomonadota; class Gammaproteobacteria; order Pseudomonadales; family Pseudomonadaceae; genus Pseudomonas; species Pseudomonas sp. SED1. The sequence goes on along the minus strand of NZ_JAXCIS010000015.1, from coordinate 27,559 downwards.
CGGCGTCGATCTTGAGGCGACGATTGATATAGTCCTCCGACGTCGTGCCGGCTTCGACGCCGATAATCTTGCCGTTCAGGTCCGCCAACTTCGTCCCCGAGGCGTCCTTGTGCACGGCGAATACATACGGCGTGTAGTAGTAGATCGCGGGAAAATCGAGCACTCGGGTGCGCTCGGTGGTCGGCGTCATGGAGCCCACCGACAAGTCCCAGCGATTCGACCAGCGCCCGGCAGTGATGATCCCGTACTCGGGCGTCACGAAGTCGACTTTGCTGCCCAGGCGCTTGCCGATTTCGCTGGCGACATCGATATCAAAGCCTTGCAGCTTATTGTCCGGCCCCAGGAACGATTGCGGTGGCCAGTTGGCCGAAGTGGCCACTTTGAGCACTTTGGTTTCATGGATGCGGTCGAGGGTTGCGCCCGCCCAGGCAGTGCCTGTGAGGCCGGCGAGGGCGGTGGCGACAGCGGCTGCTGCGACGAAGCGAGTGAGCGAGATCATGGGTAAGCCTCCAGATATCGTGAATGCGGATTTTTGTTGTTTTGGTCGATGTCCGACGATGCTTCTCAGTGGCTGAGAATCTGCGACAGAAACTCCCGGGCACGCTCGTGCTGCGGGTTGTCAAAAAATTCGGTGGGTTTGGCCTGCTCGATGATGCAACCCTGGTCCATGAAGATGATCCGGTCGGCGACCCGCCGGGCGAACCCCATCTCGTGGGTGACGCAGACCATGGTGATGCCGTCCTGGGCCAGTTCGCCCATCACGTCCAGCACCTCCTTGACCATCTCCGGGTCAAGGGCGGACGTGGGCTCGTCGAACAGCATGATGCGCGGGCGCATGCACAGGGCGCGGGCGATGGCCACGCGCTGCTGCTGGCCGCCCGAAAGCTGGCTGGGGTATTTGTCGGCCTGGTCCCCGATGCGCACCCGGTCCAGGTATTCATGGGCCAGTTCGCGCGCCTGGGGCTCGCTGAGCTTGCTCACCAGGCGCGGCCCCACCATCAGGTTTTCCAGCACCGTCATGTGTGGGAACAGGTTGAACTGTTGGAACACCATGCCGACCTGGCGGCGTATGCCGGCCACGCAGGCGGCATCACGGGTCAACTCGGTCCCTTCGATAAACACGTGGCCTTTCTGGAAGTCCTCCAACAGGTTCAGGCAGCGAATCAACGTGGATTTGCCGGAACCCGACGGCCCACAGACCACCACGATTTCACCGCTGGCAATGTGCAGGTCGATGCCCTTGAGCACGTAAAAATCGCCATACCATTTGTGCATGTCCTGGATCGATATCGCAGGGTATGGAGCAGGGACTACGGAGGGCTGATTCATCGTCATGCTCCTGATTCAGCGATGGGCGCGATTGAAGTGCTTTTCCAGGCGGGCCTGAACGGTTTCCAGCACGATCGACAGCAGCCAATACAGCACGGCGGCGGTGATCAGCATTTCCAGGTGACGGAACTCGGCGCGACCCTGGGTTCGCGCTAGGAACATCAGCTCCCAGACCCCGATCACCGACACCAGCGAACTGTCCTTGAGCATCGAGATGAACTGATTGCCCGTCGGCGGAATGATCAGGCGCATGGACTGCGGCAGAATCACCCGGGTCATGGTCTGGAACGGATTCAGGCCAATCGCCCGCGAAGCTTCCCACTGACCCCGCGAGATACTGCTGATCCCTGCGCGGAAGATCTCCGTCATGTAGGCGCCATAACACAGCGAAAGCGCCAGGATCCCCGCCGGAACAGCCCCGACTACATAACCGAGTTGAGGGATGCCGAGGTAAATCAGGTAGATCTGGATCAGCAGCGGAACACCGCGAAAAAACGAGGTGTAGAAGCTGGCAATCGCAATCGCGAAGCCGTTGGACGACAAGCGCGCGGTGGCGCCCAACAAGGCCAGCACGAACGCAATCGCAATCGAAATCGCCGACACGTAGACGGTGGTGAACACCCCCTGGGTAATCATGAAGCCGATTTTGGTCGCGATGAAACTGTAGGAAAGGTTGAAGGTGTCGAAGAACAACAGGAACAGCACCAGCAACTCGCACCACACCGTAATGATCTGTGCGCGCAAGGGAAACCGGCCAAGGATGAACAGGTTCAGGACCACCGTGAGGGTAAACGTGCCGCCTACCGCGATGTCACGCGCCAGCGGGGCCGACAGGTCGAGAACGATGGGCCCCATCAAGTGGGCAAGGCGGCCTTCGCCCACGCCGCACGCCAGCGTGATGATGAAAATCACCACGGCGACTGCGCCCATGAATACGGCGCTGTCCGTCATGCGGGTCTTGACGATATGGTCTTTGTACATGGCTTGAGCGCCCCGGGGTGAGCCCCTTTATTGTTGTAGGTTCATTATGGGTTGGCGAAATGCCGGGCGGCACCCTGCGGATTGTTGGGAATTGCGGTTTTTAAGGGCGGATGAGGGGAGGGGAGCCGTACATCTGCTGGGCGAGGTCATCAGGCTTTCGCCAGCAATCATTTCGCGCCAGACTCATGGGCATTCATCGCCCCAGGGTAGCCACCATGATTTCCCATGTGTTTTTAGGTACAGGTGATTTTGATCGAGCCTTCGCTTTCTATTCCAAGCTGATGGCTGAATTGGGCCTCACGTTGAAATTCTGTGATGCGGCAAAACCGTGGGCTGGCTGGGTTTCCAAAACTGCACCTCGACCAATTTTCGTCATCGGCGCGCCGTTTGATGGCAACCCCATTGCACCGGGGAATGGGCAGATGGTGGCGCTACTTGCGCCCAGTCGGGAGGCGGTCGATAGAAGCCATTCGACAGCGCTGGCGCTCGGCGGGGTTTGTGAGGGAGAGCCTGGATTAAGGCCTCACTATCACCCCGACTATTACGGGGCGTATTTTCGGGATATGGATGGCAACAAGCTGTGTGTGTGCTGCCATGATCCAGAAGCAAGTGAGTTGGGGCATGGGTGATCGGGTGTGACCAACCAGCCTTAATCATCAACAAAGTGTTCATGCCAGGCGTCTTCACTTAACATCAGGGTCTATTCGCATTCATGCATTCATGGAGGATCCTGCGCATGTTCGGCCCCTTGCTCGACAAACTCTTCAATCGGCCCGTGACCGAAGAGGGCTTCGCCCAACTGTTCATCAAGGCCGCACGCGATGCAGGCTTTAGCGGCCCCCTTGACTACCGGCCAAGTGAGTTTCGTCTTTTGCACGACAATGGTGCGTACTTCAATCTCCACAACGCCTTTCGTGACTATCAGAGCGCCGACAAAGCCCACAAGCCCTCCGTGTTGAACGGCTACGTTTCGACGTTGATCAACGCCAAGCAAACCGCGCCGCAGACCTTTGAGCGCGTGAGACCCTTGTTGCGCCCGGTGATTCGAAATCTCGCGATGCTGGAAGAGGTGCGCCTGCACCAAGCGCGCACCCTAGGCTGGGACGCGCCTTATTCAACGGTTTATCAACCACTGGGTAGAGACTGTGTGACCTTGCTTGCAGTCGACTATCCCGAGTCCACGTCTACCCTGACGAAGGGGCCGCAGGAGGACTGGGGGTTGACCATGGACGAAGCCCTGGCGATTGCCGTGGATAATCTGCGCGAAGCCACCCCGGATGCGTTCGAAGAAATCGAACCCGGGGTGTACACCGGTCGCTGGAATGACGGATATGACACCAGCCGGGTACTACTGCCGGACGTGCTGCAGCGTGCGCCGATCAAAGGCTTGCCGGTGTTCATGATCCCGACCCGTGACGTACTGTTGGTGACGGGCGACAGAGACGAGCAGGGCATTCGCAATATGGTTGAGGTCTGCTTCAAGGCGATTGAAAGCGGGCGGGTGGTTTCCAGCCAGGTTTATACCTACCAGGATCAACAGGTCGTGCCCTTTATCTCCGGGGACGCCGTCGTTGAAACACGGCTGGCAAGCCTGGAACAGTTACTGCTGCTCGGCGCCTACCATGACCAGAAAGAACTGCTCGACACGATCCATGCCGAGCAACAAAACGATGTGTTCGTCGCCACCTACCAGCTGTTTGAGCTGGCCGGGGGCAACGGCAAGGCATTTTCGGTGTGCAGTTGGACCAAAACCGTTGACACCCTGCTTCCAAAAACGGATCGGGTCGCGCTTGTTGAAATTCAGGATGACGGGAGCGCGAATGTCCATGTCGTGGAATGGGACGAGCTCAAGTCCAAATTGGGCGAACTGCTGACGCCGGTCAGTGTGTACCCGCCTCTGTATCGCACGGTTGGCTTTCCGACCGAACAGCAATTGAGCCAGTTGACCGTGCTGAGCTGACGCCGCTTGTTTATGGCGGGTCTTGCGGCCTGCCATTGATCACTCGGTCACGGCTTTCAGCTCGCATCACGGTTACAGTTTCGTCCTGGACACTGAGTGCTTTCGCCCCATTTTCGCGCACGGCACTCCGGTTTCTGAGCAGCGCCCCGCCTATCCTGCGGCCTGTCCTCAGCGGTCCGTTTCTTGCTTGAGCCAGCTTAATCAATGACATGGCATTTTGCCGTCAGTCATTTCAAAGCTTGATTCGCGGTTGATGCGAGTGGTTCTAGGAGTCGTAGGACATGCAAAGTATTTTGTCGCCAGGAATCCGCCTGCTCGGACGTTTTGGATTTGCGCGCAAGTTCCAGATCCTGTTTTTTCTGTTCATGCTCCCCCTGGCGGGCAGCTTGTGGATGATCGCGCAGGAGTACCGCACTAAGCAGACGGTGATTTCCAACGAGCAATCCGGTGTGCGCGAACTGTTGGCCCTGGATGCCCTGGACGCCCAGCTGACCGCCCAGCGCAACCTGGCCGCACGCTGGAAAGCCGCCGACATCCTCCACGATCAGACGCCCGCCGCCAAAGCCGCAATGACCGCGGTCGACACCAATTTCCCGCTGATCCTGCAAAGCGTGCGGGCCCTGGGCGAGGCCCTGAAAGCCCAGAATGCCAGCGCTGATACCCTCGCACGCTTCGAAGCACTAAAAGCTTCGGTCACCGGCATGGACTCCCAAGCCCTGCGCACCGTGGGGTGGTGGCCGGACGGCTACGACCGCTTCACGTCTGCACTGAGCGCGATGCAAACCCTGCGCGAGCAGATCACCATGGACACCGGTTTGATTCTCGACCCGTGGCTCGAAACCTATTTGCTGATGCAGATTTCCACCCAGCAAACACCTGACCTGATCGAGCGTATCGGGCGCATGGCGAGCGTCGGGCAGTCGTCCATCGCATCGGGCCAGTTCACCCTGCAAAGCCGTTTGCAGATGCGTGATTTGCGCGGGCGTATCGGCGATGCCAGGGACCAGTTGGTCAAGGCTGCCGCGTCCCTCAAGGCCAAGCAATACCCTGGGCTGCAACCCTGGATCGCGCAATACGACGACAGCGTGCAACTGTTGGACCGCGAGCTGAAAGCCCTGGACGAGGGCGTGTTCGGCGGCACCATCAAGCTCGATACCAGCGGCTTTGAACGCAGTGTCGACGGCATGCTCGGTACCCTGGGCGCGTTGCGTAGCCAATCGCTGACCTCGCTGGACGCGCGCCTGGGTTACTACCGAAACAGCTCGCTCAAGCAATTCATCCCGGTGGCGGTGACGTTCAGCGTGCTGGCGTTGGCGGCCCTGTACTTGTTCGTGTGCTTGCAGGCTTCGATCCGCCGCAGCGCCAGCGGCATCACTACGCTTGCTGAATCCCTGCGTGACGGCAATCTGTGTGTGGAGGTGGCGGTGGAAGGGCGTGACGAACTGGCCGCCATCAGTACTGCGCTCAACGTCGCCGTGATGCAGTTGCGCACCAGCCTGTTGGGAGTGAACCACGAGACGCAGCAGCTCGGCTCTGCGGTGCTGACGCTCAATTCGCAATCGGGCAGCACGCTCACCGAAGTGGAAGACCAGCAACAGCAAATCAGCCAGATTGCCGCTGCCGCCACGCAGTTGGCCGCGACCTCCATGGGCGTCGCCAGAAGCTGCGAGCAGGCCTCCGGCAGTGCGCAGAAAACCCGGCAGATTGCCGAGGACAGCAGCCGCGACAGCCAACGCACCACCGCCAGTATCCAGCAACTCAACCAGCGCCTGACTGACACCTCCGATGCATTGGAACGCGTCAGCCAGCAGGGCCAGCAGATCCAGTCGGTGGTCGACACCATTCGCGGCATCGCCGAGCAGACCAACCTGCTGGCGCTTAACGCCGCCATCGAGGCCGCACGGGCCGGCGAACAGGGCCGGGGGTTTGCGGTGGTGGCCGATGAAGTGCGCAGCCTGTCCCAACGCACCCAGGCCTCCACGGCGCAGATCGCCGGGACGGTCGACAGCTTGCGTGCGACAGTGAGCCAGGCCGTCACGCTGATGGGCGCGGCGTGTGAGCAGGCGGTAACCGACGCCGAGTCCGTTACGGGCTTGGGTCATCGTCTGGGCGAGATCGCCAGCGCGGTACAAAGCGTCACCGACACCTTGGCGCAGATCGCCACGGCGGTGGAGGAACAGGCGGCGACGGCGGATGAAGTGAGCGGCAATATCCAGCAGGTTGATCAGGCCGCAGGGCGCTTGCTCGATGGCGCGCGGGCGGTGAATCAGGCTGCAGATGTGTTGAGCAAGGGCAGTCGGGCATTGAGCGATAACACCGCGCGGTTCCAGCTGGGTTGAGGGTGTGTTGGCGGGGCAAACTGTGGTATTCAGCACCCTACAGTCCAGCAAGGAACGCAGATGAATTTCTTCAAGAAGCTCTTCGGGGCACGGAACACGCCTGAGCCCCAGCCGCCCGAGCCCGTGGCATCACCCGAAACCGCCGCGCAAAAGCTCAATTACGATGACCTGACCGAAGCAGAAGCGGCGAACCACGCCGCTTGCATGGCCAGTGCGCAATGCCTGGACCGCCATTGGCAATCGGTAGGCACCGTCGAGCGGGACGTGCTCTCGTACATCATCAGCCCGAGTTTCAGCGGTGGGCCTGATTGGCCGTCGACCCGCCAGGCGTACCGGGTGGTTCGCCGGGACGATGCCATCGTGCTCGCCACAGACGGTATGTCCGACCCTTTCGATGACGCCGAGGGGTTGGGCAATGGCTTCGAAATGGAGCTGTTCCTGGAAACGTCCGATATCCCCGAACATGCCCGTGGCGTGTCAGGGGAGATTGATCCTTTAAAGCAGAGCTGGGCGTTTGAGCTGATCGAGCACGTCGCAAAAACCGTTGCGAACGCCGGCGGCATTACCCATCAACTGGACCGCCACGGTGTGTTGTCCCTGGAGCTGCCCGGGTTCAGCAAGTCGCACCACATGAGCGATCAATTGCCGCCTCTGTTCGTCACCGAGGACGATGCCACGGGCGTGCTGTTGGGCGGCCCTGATCCGGACTTCCCGACCCGCCTGGACGACATGCCGCTTTCCCCGGTCAGGCTGGTTCCCGTGGTATTGATCACCGCGTCCGAGCTTGAATACGTGCGCACCGGTGGCCGCGAAGCACGGGAAGATTTGGTGAGCCGCTTGAATTCTGCTGGCGTCGGGCACACCAGCAGCCTTCGTCGGGCCAGCGTGGTATGAGGCCGGAAGACGCGCGCTCCAATTCGACGAGCCAGGGACTTTTTCGATGACCTCCGATCCGTTCCGTATTCCAACCGATGCTGAAATCGAGAAGGCCGCGAGCAACCTGAACTTCCCGTTCCCTGCGGCCTACATCGAGTTCCTCAAGGGCGGCAGCGATGTGGCCAATGCGACGTTCGAACCGGCTGTGATCCTGCCGGGCACGAGCCATCTCGACTTGTTCGAAATCGCCCAGGTCGCCTGGAACCAAATGGGTGTGCCAAAGGAGTGGCTGCCGTTCATTGAAGAAAACGGTGACTACTTCTGCGTGTCGCAGACAGGGCAGGTTCGGTATTGGTCGCACAATGGCCCGACGAATGAGCGCTGGCCGAATTTCTCGGCGTGGTTCCAGCAGGTGTGTTTGGCAGGTGAATAAGCGCGCAGCTTTCGACGGGGGAATGGAATGCTCTATCATGAGTTTTAACTCATAAAGGACTGCCCGTCCGGGAAGCAATGCCATGAGAGACCTGCCGCCTACCTCTACATTGCGCGCCTTTGAGGTTGCCACGCGTCACGCAACCTTCACCTCGGCTTCAGAAGAGCTGCACGTCACTCAAAGTGCCGTCAGCCATCAACTCAAGCACCTCGAAGAACTCTGGGGATTGCAGCTGTTCCAGCGGGGCAAGTCACTCAGCCTGACGCCTGCCGGCGCGGCCCTTGCGCCCATCGTGCGTGAGTTCTTCATGAACCTTGAGGCTACACTCGCCGACCTGCGGGAGCAAAAGGGCAGGGTCCGGCTCAAGGTCAGCACCACCTATTCCTTCGCGCTGAAATGGCTGCTGCCCCGGCTGCCGAGCCTGGCCCAGCGACACCCGGAAATATTGGTCTCGCTGGACTCCAGTGACAAAGCCATCAACTTCTCCAGCGCGGAGGCTGACGTGGCGATCCGCTTCGGCAACGGAAATTACCCGGCCCTGTACTCGGAGTTCCTGTTCCGGGAGCAGATTTTTCCGGTGGCGAGCCCCGATCTTCTGAACCGTTTTGGCATGCCGCGCACGCCGGCCGAACTGCTGCGCTATCCCTTGCTGACGCGAGACGGTGCTGACCTGGTACCGAAATGGGAAGTCTGGTTTCAGCACGTGGGCCTGGGGATTTCACCGCTCAAGGAGAGCGTCAGGTTTGCGGACACCAACATGACGATCGAGGCCGCCTTGCTTGGCCAGGGCATCGCGTTGGCACGCAGTGGGCATGTGGAATCAGAGTTGAGTGATGGCAGCCTGATCAAGCTGTTCGATGTGCCGTTCCCGTCCCCGGTCGCTTATTACTTTGTGTGCCCCAAGGGCCTCGAAACCCGCCCGCACATCGTCAGCTTTCGTGAATGGCTGATGCAGGAGGCCGTAAACGCCGGGCTGGCTTACGAATAAGGCATGAGGATTTGCTCATTCTCAAATGAGGAGACTTCGTTTCAGTTAACGCGCCGGTTTGCTTAGGATTGGCGCATGCCTTATCACATCATTCTCCTGGTCCTGTTCGCCGCCTTACTGCACGCCAGTTGGAATGCGCTGCTGCGTGGCGGAGCCGACCGGCTCTGGTCGATGACGGTGATGTGCCTGGCAGTTGCCATCGCCAGTGGCGCAATCGCCTTGTTCCTGGAGCCGCCCGCGCCGGCCAGTTGGTTTTATGTGGTGCTGTCAGCGGTGCTGCATGTTGGCTACAACCTGTTCCTGGTGCGCAGCTACAAGGTGGGCGACCTGGGGCAAACCTATCCGATTTCACGGGGCTCCTCGCCGGTGCTGATCACCCTTGGCGCCGCGGTGTTTGCCGGGGAGAGCGTTTCGGCCAGCTCGCTGCTGGGTATTGCCCTGGTGTCTGGCGGGATTATTTCACTGGCGTTCAGGGGCCGCCGCCTGGCCGTGCCCAGCCTGCCCTACGCCCTGGGCACCGGGTGTTTCATTGCCGCCTATAGCGTCACCGATGGCATCGGCGCACGCCTGTCCGGTGCCCCGATGGCCTACACGGTCTGGATGTGCGCCCTGTGGGGCGTGTTGATGCCGGCGGTCTATATCGGCCTGCGTGGGGCAAAGAGTTTGTTCAGCGTGCGGCCCGGATTCTTCACGGCGCTGGGCGGTGGGCTGGTGTCGCTCCTGGCCTACGGAATCATCATCTATGCCATGGCCGGTGCGCCGATGGGGGCGGTGTCGGCCCTGCGCGAAACCAGCGTGTTGTTCGCGGCGCTGATTGGCTATTTCTTCCTCGGCGAGACATTGACGGTGCGCAAGGTGCTGGCGTGTGCAGTGATTGCTACCGGCACCGTGCTCATTGGCTGAGAACAGGTCACGCATTTCCCACCACCACATGAAGGTTCGCTCAATGGATACCGTCCCGCAGGCACCGCTGATTCTGATAACGGGTGGAAGTCGTGGCGTTGGCGCCGCCACCGCGCGGCTGGCTGCCGCACAAGGGTATAACGTGGCGATCAGCTACGTTTCCGACGAGTCTGCTGCCCTCGCGGTAGTGGCGGATGTAGAAGCAGCGGGGCGCCGGGCGTTGGCCGTGCGTGCAGACAGCGCAGACCCGGAGCAGGTCGTTCAGTTATTTGCTGCGATAGATCGGGCGTTCGGGCGCATTGATGTACTGGTTAACAACGCCGGGATCAACGCGTTGCAGTCCCGGGTCGAGGACCTGGCGTTCGAGCGCATTCAGCGGATTTTCGCGGTCAATGCGATCGGGCCGATGCTGTGTGCCCAGCAAGCGGTGAAGCGCATGTCGTTTCGTCACGAGGGGCGGGGAGGCTCTGTGATCAATATCTCGTCGGCATCCGCCCGGCTTGGCAGCCCCAACGAATACGTCGACTACGCCGCATCGAAGGGCGCGCTTGAGACCTTCACCATCGGGTTTGCCAAGGAAGTTGCCCGGGAGGGAATACGCGTCAACTGCATCCGCCCCGGGCATATCTACACCGACATTCACGCCAGCGGCGGAGAGCCGGGGCGGGTTGACCGCGTCAAGGATTCGATCCCCATGGGGCGCGGTGGTCAGCCTGAAGAGGTGGCCAGGGCGATCCTGTGGTTGGCAGGCGCCGAGGCATCCTTCATCACCGGCACGTTCCTGGATGTCACCGGCGGCAAATGAGCAGCAGGGCGTGGCACCGAGGCTTCCTTCGGTAGGCCACGCCAGGCATGCTTGCGCACGGTCAGCTGTTGAGCTTGATCTGCTCCTTCGCCAGCTTCACCACATTCTCCAGGGTAAAGCCGAACTGGGCCTGCAACTTGGCCAACGGCGCCGATGCGCCAAAGCTGTTCATCACCACCTTGGCCCCGGTCTGCCCTACGTAGCGATCCCAACCCAACGGGCCGGCCTGTTCCACCACCAGGCGTGCCTTCACCGTTGGCGGTAGCACGCTGTCGCGGTAGGCCTGGTCCTGTTCTTCGAACAGTTCCCAGCTCGGCATCGACACCACTTGCGCCGCCACGCCTTCAGACTTCAGTTGCTCATAGGCATCCACGGCCAGGCTGACTTCACTGCCGGTGGCCATCAGGATCACCTGGGGCTTCTCGGCGCCGGCCAGCACATAAGCACCACGGGACGTGCCCGAGGCTGCGGCGTATTTCGTACGATCCAGGGTCGGCAGATTCTGCCGCGACAGCACCACGCAGGTCGGCCGGTGGGTCTGTGCCAGGGCGATCTTCCAGGCCTCCAGGGTTTCATTTGCGTCGCCTGGGCGCAGGGTCAACAAGCCCGGGGTGGCCCGCAGTTGGGTCAGGTGTTCGATGGGCTGGTGAGTGGGACCGTCTTCGCCGACACCAATCGAGTCATGGGTAAACACGAAAACCACCGGCAACTCCATGATTGCCGCGAGGCGAATCGGCGGCTTCATGTAATCGCTGAACACCAGGAAGGTCGAGGTATACGGCCGCAGGTATGACAGCGCCATGCCGTTGGCAATCGCGCCCATCGCATGTTCACGAATACCGAAGTGCAGGTTGCGCCCGCCGTAGTTCTCGGCGCTGAAGCGCCCGGCGTCGTCGAACGTCAGGTTGGTCTTGGTGGACGGCGACAAGTCTGCCGAGCCTCCCAGCAGCCACGGGATCTGTTTCGCAAACGCATTCAACACCTCGCCACCGGCGGCACGGCTGGCGACGCCCTTGGCATCCGCGGCAAAGTTCGGCAGTTGCTCCTGCCAATGCTCGGGCATCTCGCCGGCACGCATGCGGCGCAGCTCATCGGCCAGTTCCGGCTCGTACCGTTCCAGATGGGACAGGGTTTCAGTCCAGTGCTCATACAGCGGCTTGCTGCGTTTAAGCAGCGCATCCCGCAGGACCGTGCGCGCTTCATCCGGTACCAGGAAACTTGAGTCTTCAGGCCAGCCGTAAGCGGCTTTGGTCAGGCGGATCTCTTCTTCGCCCAAGGGCTCGCCATGGGCCGACGCGGTGTTGTGCTTGTGAGGCGAGCCATAGCCGATCACGCTGTCGACCACGATCAGCGTCGGTGCCCCGGTGTTTTTCTGGAACGTGCTCAGGGCGTCGCTCAGGGCCAGCAGGTTGTTCGCGTCGGTGACGTGCAAGGTGTGCCAGCCATAGGCCTGGAAACGCTTGATCACGTCTTCGCTGAAGGCCAGTTCGGTATGACCTTCGATGCTGATGGTGTTGTTATCGTAGATCCAGCACAGGTTATCCAGCTTCAAGTGCCCGGCGATGGACGCGGCCTCGCTGCTGATACCTTCCATCATGTCGCCGTCGCCGCACAGGGTGTAGACGTTGTAGTCGAACAGCACCTGGTCGTCACGGTTGAAACGCTTGGCCAGCCAACGCTCGGCCATCGCCATGCCGACGCTGTTGGCGCAACCCTGACCCAGAGGCCCAGTGGTGGTTTCTACCCCCGTGGTCATGCGGTATTCAGGGTGGCCAGGAGTTTTTGAGCTCATCTGCCGGAACTGCTTGATGTCGTCCAGGCTGATGGCCGGCTGGCCGGAGCGCTTGCCGTGGGCGTCAATCTCCACCACGCCCGCCAGGTGCAACAGCGAATACAACAGCATCGAGGCATGGCCCACCGACAACACGAAACGGTCACGGTTAGGCCAGTCGGGGTGCTCGGGGTGATAACGCAGGAATCGGCTCCACAAGGTGTAACCGACGGGCGCCAGGCCCATGGGCGTACCGGGGTGGCCGGAGTTGGCCTTCTGCACGGCGTCCATGGCGAGGGTACGAAGGGTGTTGATGCACTGGGTGTCGACAGCGTTGGCAGCGTGATTCATGGAACCTGTTCTCCATCGGGTGACGATCTACAGTGGAGGGCAGGGTGGGCCAAAGGTTTTATGAAATCGTCTGCCCAGCGACGAACGGGGACTCAAACGCGGCAGGTTGATCTCAAACATGACAAGAGCCCATCGGATGGGCTAGCTTCAAGGGGCATTCAGTCATTGATCAACTTGCGGAGGTACTCCATGCCAGTGAAACACGACCTGTATCAGGACCTGACTTTCACCAAGGAAGACATTCAACAGCGCAGGGCGGGCGACAACTACCTGGATTCGCTGCTCCACCAATATGACAGCGCCGACAAGGAGGTGCTGGAGCTTGAGTCCTCAAGCGGCGGTGACGAGGAGCTGGAGAAGCTGAAAAAGAAACGCCTGTTGATCAAAGACAAGATCGTCGAGCAACTGGAGAAAGCGACGGCCAAGTAGAAGATTTGTTCAGAATTGCCTGAAAGACAGCAGCACCGCCGCTGCCTATCATGCCAATCGTTCGCCCGGCACTGGGGCTCTTAGACGGCGCATGGAATGCGCTGTGGCCGGGCGAACTCTCTCTTTCAAGCCAGCAGCGCGCGGGTGCATTCGTCAATCGAGCGCTGCTGGGTTTCTCCGTATAACTTCAGCTCATCAATCGTCTGGCGGCCCAGGGCTTTTTCAAACTCGGCCTGGTTGGAGTTGGCCGCGTAGTGACTCTGCGCTGCATCCCCCAGGTTCGACTGGAAAATCCCCGCCGCACTCACCGGCAGAAAATCCTCGTACACCAATGGCTCCACGTCCACGTGGCCGGCGGCGATCAGTTCGTCCAGGGTTTTAACCTTGTCCTGGGCGGCCAAGCCTTTCTCGGTCACGAAATAGCGGAAGTACGCCAGCTCCTGCTCACGCATCTCGCGGTGATTGTCGGGAAACGCCTGGAAGTGTTGTTCCATCAATTCGGTGTAGCGCCCGGCATTGGCCTCATTCGGAAACGCGCCCAATTCATCCCGTGCAGCATTCAGCAGTTGGTCATACAGCGCGCGGCCCTTGGGCGTCAGCGCCACGCCGCGTTGTTCGATTTCGCCGAAGCGTGCGCTATGGCTGCCTTTGGCATCGGTAAAGGCAATCGCCTCGTCGAGGGCCTTGAAGCTGGTTTGGCGCAGCAGGATCGGGCACTGGCGGCGGGGCGGGCCTTCGATCACGGCCTTGGGGGTGATACCTTTGCCCGGCATCGCGGCCTGCACCTGGTCGATGTCCAGGGTGCGCGGCGTCAGGTGGTTGATGTGTGGGCCCTTGAATGCCACCACGTCGGCGATCAGCCGGTGCTGGTCGCTCAGTTGCTGGTATTGCGCGGCGGTGACGGTGGCGGTGTGGTGCCAGCGGAAGGTTTCCAGGGCTTGCTGGATAAACGCTTCGGCGTGGGTGGCGTCGAGGCCGCCGTCGGCTTCCGCCTGTTGGATCAGCTCAAGGGCGCGCGGCGTGAAGATCGAGCGTTTGGCCAGGGCTGACTCGGCGAATGCGCGCAGTTCAGGATTTTCGATCAGTTCCAGACGCAGCAGGGAAGTGAACACCCGGAACGGGCTGGTTTGCAGCGCGCTTTCATGCACGGCGCGAAAGGCAGTGGAGTGCACCGGCACTCCGGCGGGCGTGAGGTCGTAATAGCCCACGGGCTGCATGCCCATCACCGCAAACAGGCGGCTGATGGTCGCTAACTCTTCAGCGGTGCCGAGGCGGATGGCGCCGTGGCGCTCCATGTCCAGGCGCTGGATTTCCCCGGTGCGCTGCAGTTGGTGCGCCAGCCCGACGTCGGTGTTGAGCACGCTGGCATTGGTCTCGGCTACCAGTTCCATCAGCGCGCCATACAACGGCACTTCATCGCGGTACATGTCGGACATGGCTTTGGAGAAGCCTTTGCGAATGTCGTCAGGGCTGACATGGCGGACGGTGGGCATAGAAAAATTCCTGGCGGCTGTCGAGGTGAACTACACGGTTGCCTGATTTTGTTGGGCCCGCCATTGCCTTGCAAACGAAGATTCCTCTGGACTTCATTCTGCAAATGAATGAGCTGGATGTTATTAGCTTCACGTGCATCTCACCGCTGATGGGCTCTACACTGGCCGTCACCTCTGAACGCGACGGAAGACTCGATGACGGCACAGCCTGCGACGAACATTCTGAACACGATTGAAGGCCAGCGCCTGGCCACGGATGACGCCGAGCGCTGGCGTGACTGGGGCCCCTACCTGAGCGAGCGGCAATGGGGCACGGTGCGCGAAGACTACAGCGCCGACGGCGATGCCTGGCGCTACTTCCCCCACGAACACGCCCGCAGCCGCGCCTACCGCTGGGGCGAGGATGGCCTGGCGGGCTTCAGCGACAAGGCCCAGCGCTGGTGCCTGGGCCTGGCGCTGTGGAACGAGCACGACGCGATCCTCAAGGAGCGTCTGTTCGGCCTGAACAACGCCGAGGGCAACCACGGCGAAGACGTCAAGGAGCTGTACTTTTTCGTCGATGGCGTGCCGAGCCATGCCTACATGCGCATGCTCTACAAATACCCCCACGCGGCTTTTCCCTACGACGACCTGATCGCCGAAAACGCCCGGCGTGGGCTGGGGGATGCCGAATACGAAATCCTCGATACCGGGGTTTTCGAAGACAACCGCTATTGCGACGTCACGGTGGAATACGCCAAGCACCAGCCCGATGACGTGTTCATGCGCATCACCGTGCACAACCGTTCGGACCAGCCCACTCGCTTGCAGGTGCTGCCGCACTTGTGGGCGCGCAACGACTGGAGCTGGACCCATGATGCCCCCAAGCCTGAATTACGCCTTGAGGGCGAGCAGGTGGTGGCGCGGCACCATGAATTGTTTGATCGCCACCTGAGTGCCTGGGGCCAGGACGGTGTGGAATGGTTGTTCTGCGAGAACGAAACCAACTTCCCCAGGCTGGACGGGCAACCTGGGCCAGGGCCGTTCAAGGACGGGATCAACGACTATGTGACCACGGGTTCGGAAGCGGCGATTCGCCGGGACTCGGGCACCAAGGTGGCCGCACGTTTCATCCTGGAACTGGCGGGCCAGGAAAGCAAAACCCTGTACCTGCGCTTCGCCCCGGCGCAGGCACCGTGGATCAATGCGCGCAAGCTGTTCGAAGAACGCCGTCAGGAGACCGATGATTTCTATGCGGCGCTGCAACAGGGCATCGCCGATGAAGATGCGCGCAACGTACAGCGCCAGGCCCTGGCTGGGTTGCTGTGGTCCAAGCAGCTGTATTACTTCGACGTGAATCAATGGCTCGACGGCGACCCGGCCCAGCCCGCGCCGCCGCCCGAGCGTTTGCATATCCGAAATACCCATTGGCGGCACTTGTCGAATTTCGACATTCTCTCGATGCCCGACACCTGGGAATACCCGTGGTACGCCTCGTGGGACCAGGGTTTCCAGGCCGTGGCGTTTGCCCTGATCGATCCGGGTTACGCCAAGCAGCAACTGCTGCTGTTGGTGAAAGACCGCTTCATGCACCCCAACGGCCAGTTACCGGCCTACGAGTGGCGTTTCGACGACGCCAACCCGCCGGTGCATGCCTGGGCCAGTTGGCGGGTGTATCAGCAGGACAAGGCGCTGAACGGCGTGGGCGACATGGATTTCCTCGAGCGGATCTTCCACAAGCTGCTGCTGAATTTTTCCTGGTGGGTTAACCGTAAGGACGCCGAAGGCCGCAACCTGTTCCAGGGTGGGTTTCTTGGGCTGGACAACATTGCGCTGTTCGATCGCTCGGCTGATTTGCCGCCGGGTTATCAGTTGGACCAGGCGGACGGCACGGCGTGGGTTGCGGCGTATGCGCTGGATCTGATGCGTATCGGTCTGGAACTGGCCAAGCGCAATGTCGTGTATGTGGATATCGCGGTGAAGTTCTTTGAGCACTTCCTGTATATCGCCGGGGCGATCAACCGGGTGGACGACAGCGCCGAAGGCTTGTGGGATGAGCAGGACCAGTTTTTCTATGACGTGCTGCATCGTCCGGGCGGTGAAAGTGAGCCGGTGCGGTTGCGCTCCATCGTTGGCCTGATGCCGCTGTTTGCGGTGCTGGTGCTGGAGCAGCGTGAGCATGAGGGGCTGGAAGGTTTGCGCGAGCGGTTGCTGGGGTTTATGAAGCATCGGCCGGACCTGGCCAAGCTGGTGTCGCGCTGGAACGAGCCGGGGCAGGGGAATCGATTGTTGCTGGCGTTGTTGCGGGGGGAGCGGACCAAGGATTTGCTGCGGCGCATGCTGGATGAGTCTGAGTTTCTCTCGACGTTTGGTGTGCGGTCGCTGTCGAAAGCGTTCGCTGAGGAGCCGCTGGCGCTGAAGATGAATGGCAATACCCTGTGTGCCCGCTATGAGCCAGCGGAGTCGGATTCGCGGTTGTACGGTGGTAACTCCAACTGGCGTGGGCCGTTGTGGATGCCGGTCAACTACATGTTGATTGAGTCGTTGCGGGAGTTTCATCGGTACTACGCGGATAATTTCTCGGTGGAGTACCCGGCGGGGAGTGGGTATCTGGCTTCGCTGGAGGAGGTTGCCGATGGGCTCAGTCAGCGGTTAACGCGATTGTTTCTGAGGGATGAGAACGGTTCGAGGCCGTCGATGGTCGGGTATGCGCAGTTGGAGGCGGATCCGGCCAGTCGCGATCTGGTGTTGTTTCATGAGTACTTTCATGGCGAGACCGGGCGCGGGTTGGGGGCTTCGCATCAGACGGGATGGAGTGCGCTGGTGGCGCTGTTGTTGCAGCCCCTGTAGGAGCGAGCTTGCTCGCGAAGGTCGTTAACGATGACGTTGGCATCCTGATTCAACGCGGCGCCCTCAGGTTTTTCGCGAGCAAGCTCGCTCCTACAGGGTGCAACATTTCCATGGATGGGAATGATCAGAATCGGGTAAATTCGTCGCCCCTCATACAAGGATGTAGACAATGGCGAAGGTCGTTGCGCGATTCAGCAGTACGACTCTCTTGAGTGCGTTGCTGATCACCACCAGTATTTTCATGACGTCCCTTTATTCCCGGGCAAGCGCTGCGGCCCCGATGATGATGCATTGCAGTGATTGCAAGAAAGGCGAAACGTTTGACGCGACCCAGTGGTTCAGCAATGGGATGTATCGCCTTGAAACGGATCTCGTCCCCAACCCGATGATCACGATGATCCGCAGAAAGCCGGTGGTCTTCACCGCCAAGGATAACGATCAGTTGATGGAGGCTGCCCTGCGAGGCGTGGGCAATGCCGGTGGCGAGTCGCAGGATGTGATCGCGCTTGAGGCGCAGTGGCCCGTGCTGACCCGCCGCGTGCGCTACTCCTACAGCGTGTTTGTGGCTCCGGATGTGCCGCGGGATCTTTACGATCTGTACGTGCAGGTTGGCCGCAAAAAATTCCTGGTCATGATTGGCCTGGACGTGAACACCGGCGAAATAACCGCAGAGTACGAGGGGCGAGAGATTCGTGTGGGGGATGCCAACGACCCGCAGTACCTGGAGACCTTTGACGAGTTGGACGATGCGGGAACCCGCTAGGCGTTTGCTTCGCCCCTGAAACGACAAATCCCGCCATTGGCGGGATTTGTCATTTAAAGCAGGCTTGATCAGGCAGGGAACAGCTCGCTCAATTTCATGGCCAGCATCATGTCGCCTTCAGTGCGCAGTTTGCCGCCCATGAATGCCTGCATGCCGTCGGTGGAGCCGTCGACGATGCCTTTCATGGTTTCGCCGTCCATCACCAGGGTGACTTGGGCATCCGGGTTTTCACCTTCCAGCAGTTCGCAGGTTTTGTTTTTCACGACCAGCGAGAAGTTCTGGGTGTCGTCGATACGGAAACCGAACACCAGGTCCAGGCCGTCGGCAGCGGCTGGGTTGAATTTGGCTTTCATTGCTTCTACGGCTTTAGCTACGTCAGTCATGGTTTCGATCCTTTTATGGTGAGTCCAGTGACCTTGGGGTCACGGTTGGCCGCAATTCATCGGAAGGTGATGAGCTGCGGCGCCTTCAACAGTTGCAAGTGGGTATGGCTGTTGAAGGAAGCCAGTGCCACCTCGCGACCACGGAATTTCAGCTGGTTGAGCGAGGTGTTAACAATTTGCCAGTTCAGTTCGAAGGCCTGTGCAGCAGGCATTCGGGTAATCAGGTGGAGCAGGGCAGTGATGGTGCCGCCGGAGGTAAACACGGCGATCTTGTCACTGTTGTCGGCGGCTTCGAGGAGGCGTTGCAGGCCGCCCTGGACACGTTCGACAAACCCCAGCCAGCTTTCCAGGCCCGGCGGGTCGTAGGTGCCGGCCAGCCAGCGTTCGACAATCAGGGAAAAGATGCGCTGGAACTCACCGCGATGCTGCGCGGCGTTACGCAGGATGTGCAGGGCTTCGGGTTCGCTGTGCAGCAGCTCCGGGAGCAGGGCGCGGATGATCGCCTCGGCGTCGAATTCGTTGAATGCGCTGTCGATTTCCAGCGTGGGTACCGGCAAGCCGAGGGCGCTGTATTGTTCGAAGGCGGCGGTGGCGGTGTGCTGCTGGCGGCGCAGGTCGCCCGACACGCAGCGGTCGAAGCTCAGGCCCAGTTCCGCCAGGTGGCGGCCCAGCACTTGCGCCTGTTGCACACCGATGGGCGACAGCACGTCGTAGTCGTCTGCACCGAAGGAGGCCTGGCCATGTCGAATCAGGTAGATGCTGCCCACGTCCGTTTTCCCGGTACGTTGAAAGTCTGGCGAGGTTATGAGGATGCCGGGAAGCTGTCAATGAAAAAACATACGCTTGTTTTAAAAGCTCGTTAGAGGCCCGTTGCTGGCGGTTTGATCACTGGCCCCATGGCGGTGGCGTCGGTATGCTTGGGCAATCCGCGCCTGGCGCACTGCACTTGTAAGGAGTCACATGGATTTTCTGGCCGAGTACGCTACTTTCCTGGCTAAAACCGTCACCCTGGTCGTCGCCATCCTGGTGGTGCTGATCAGTTTTGCAGCGCTGCGCAGCAAGGGCCGCCGTAAAGCCGCCGGCCAGTTGCAGGTCAGCAAGCTCAATGATTTCTACAAAGGCCTGCGTGAGCGCCTGGAGCAGACCTTGCTCGACAAGGACCAGCTCAAGGCATTGCGCAAGTCCGAAAGCAAAACCGAAAAGAAAAAAAGCAAGAAGAAGCCCGAAGCCAAGCCTCGGGTGTTCGTGCTGGATTTCGACGGCGACATCAAAGCCTCGGCCACTGAAAGCCTGCGCCATGAAATCACCGCACTGCTGAGCCTGGCCACGCCCAAGGACGAAGTGGTGCTGCGCCTCGAAAGCGGCGGCGGCATGGTCCACAGCTACGGCCTGGCGTCGTCGCAACTGGCGCGTATCCGCGAGGCGGGCGTGCCGTTGACCGTGTGCATCGACAAGGTCGCGGCCAGCGGCGGCTACATGATGGCGTGCATCGGCGAGAAGATCATCAGCGCACCGTTTGCGATCCTTGGCTCAATCGGCGTGGTGGCGCAGTTGCCCAACGTCAATCGCCTGCTGAAGAAGCACGACATCGACTTCGAAGTGCTGACCGCCGGCGAATACAAACGCACCCTGACGGTGTTTGGCGAAAACACCGAGAAGGGCCGCGAGAAGTTCCAGGAAGACCTGGACATCACCCATCAACTGTTCAAGAACTTCGTGTCGCGCTACCGCCCGCAGTTGGCCATTGATGATGTGGCCACCGGTGAAGTCTGGCTGGGTGTCGCGGCGCTGGACAAACAACTGGTAGACCAGTTGCAAACCAGCGACGAATACCTGGCGACCAAAGCCAAGACTGCCGAAGTGTTCCACCTGCACTATGCCGAGCGTAAAAGCCTGCAAGAGCGGGTTGGCCTGGCGGCCAGCGGTTCGGTAGACCGGGTGTTGCTGACCTGGTGGAGCCGCCTGACCCAGCAGCGATTCTGGTAACAATTCAACTGACTGTCGAAGATCAAAATGTGGGAGCGGGCTTGCTCGCACATTGGTTTTGTGTTGATCACATTACCGAGCTAGTAGTGAGGCCTGCGGCACCGCCGGTATGGGATGCCGCATCAACGATCCCACCACCAGCGCCCCCAGCAAACCCAACAACCCCGCCACCCACAACACCACGCTGAACCCGCCGACAAACGCCTGCCGCGCCAGTGGCTGCACCCTCCCTCGTGCCGTTTCAGGCAGCAGCGCCATGGCCGCCGGCATATCGCCTGCCACCACCCGTGAAGCAATCCCCGAAACCTGTTCCTGCCACTGCGAGCCCAGGCGGGTGTGCAGCAACTGTTCGCTATGGCTGCTCAACAATGCGCCATACACACCGATCGCCAACATGATCGCGCTGAAGCGCATGGTGGTGCTCATGCCCGACGCCATGCCGGCGCGGTCCCGTGGCACGCAGGCCATGATGTTTTTCTGGGTGTCGCCATTGAGCAGCCCGGCACCGGCCCCGGTGACCGCTATCGCCAGGGCGAACGGCAGATAACCGCCGACATTCACCGCCCAGGCACTCAGCAGGTTGCCGCATCCCACCAACGTCAGTCCCGTCGCCATCATCGTTGCCGGGGCAAAGCGGCTGGCCAGGCGTGCGCCAATCCGTGGGCAGATCAGCATGGTCATGGCAAACGGCAGCATGCCCAAACCCGAGGCGATCGCGGAGAACCCCAGGCCGTTTTGCAGGTAGAACGGCAGCAACGTCATCATCACCTGGGCGCAGCCGGCGTAGGCGAACATCCCCAGCAGCGCACCGATGAAGCGCGGGTGCTTGAACAACTGCAGGTCCACCATGGGTCGCTGTTGCAAGCGTTCGGCGAGTACAAACAAACCCAACAACGCCGCACCGCCCAGCAGCCGCGCGTAAGTCAGCGGGTTGTCCCAGCCGATGCGATTGGCTTCGATCAGGCCCCAGATCAAACACAGCAAGCTGGCGCTGAAGGTCAGGCTGCCCCAGGGATCAAGCCTGGCGGACTGGGCGTCGCGAGACTCAGGAATCGCGCGCAGCACCAACCCCATCAACACCAGGCCGACCGGCAAATTGAGATAGAAAATCCAGCGCCAGCCCAGGTACTGGGTGATCAAACCGCCGAGGGTTGGCGCGGCGGTCATTGCCACGCCCATGCACGCGCCCCAGAAAGCCCAGGCCTTGGCGCGCTCCACTTCGTCGTGAAACGTATGGCCGATGGACGCCAGTGCCGAGGTCAGCAGCAGCGCCGCACCGACACCTTTGACGGCGCGGGCGATATCCAGGAACAACGCATTCGGCGCCGCGCCGCAACCGATGGACGCGAGGATGAAAATGCTCAGGCCCCAGATCAGGGTCTTCTTGCGCCCAAAGCGGTCGGCAATGCTCCCGGCCGGCAATAACAAAGCGGCGAAGGCCAGCATGTAGGCGCTGACTACCCATTCGATATCGGCAAAATTCGCCCCCAGGTCCCGGGCGATGCTCGGCAGAGTCACGGCGACGATATTGGTGTCGAGCACGATCAGCGAACACACCCCGGAGGCAGTCAGCAGCGTAACGCGTGGGCTGACCTTGCTCATGGTTGCACCGAAGCCACCGCCGCCAGGGCGATTTCATCATCGTGGGCCGGGGTGTCTGCGCTGATGCCGATGGCGCCCACTACCTGGCCTTCGAGGATGATTGGCTGTGCGCCTTTCATCATCAGCAGGCCGGCGGTGACGGCTGCCTGGCGCCCGCCGTTGATGGCGTTTTCCAGATCGGCCGACGGCCGTTTGAACAGCGCCGAGGTGCGCGCCTTGCCTTGGGCCAATTCAATCCCGGCGACCACCGGAGCGCCGTCCATGCGGGTGGTGAGGGTCGGCCAGCCGCCATCGTCGACAATCGCCAGCGCGCAGGGCCAGCCTTTTTCAGCGGCCGCTTTACGGGCCTGCGCGGCGATCTGCTGGGCGGTGGCGAGGGTCAGTATTGCCTTGTGGGCAATGGTGGCCTTTGGTTCGGCGGCCATTGCCGAGGGCAGGGCGGCCAGCCCCGCGAGTGCCAGTATCAGGGATTTGACTAACATGGGGGTGCCTCTCTACTGTGAGCGTGCGCCCAGCTTAGTCGCGCCGAGTCCTGGCTTTATTAGGCGTAATAGTGATCTTCATTACCTTTGAGCTAATCCTGCGATGGAAATACGTCATTTCCGCTACTTTCTGGCGGTTGCCCGGCAACGCAATTTCACTCGGGCCGCCGAACAGCTGGGCATCGCCCCGCCGACCCTGAGTCGGCAGATCCAGGACATGGAAACCACCCTCGGTACGCGCTTGTTTATCCGCCAGCAGCGCGAAGTCAGCCTCACCGAAGCGGGTGCGGCGCTGTTGATCGAGGCTGAGGCCACGGTGCGGCAGTTCGAATTCGCTCAGCGCAATGCCCAGCGTGCCGGGCGCGGTGAGATTGGTCACATTGAATTGAGGTACGTTGCGTCGGCGGTCTATTCAGGCCTGTTGCAGCGCCAGGTGCAGTCGTTCTGTGGGGACTTCCCCGACGTGAGCCTGAGCGTGCGCGAAAGCCCGATGGCGACGTTGCCGGGGCTGGTCGCGGACGGGCGCTTCGATATTGGCTATATCCGCTCGCCGATGACATTACCCGAGGGCGTCGAGGCGGTGCGCTTGAACAGCGAAGGGTTTGTGTTGGCGTTGCCGCAGGATTCCTGGCTGCTGGGATTAAAGGCGATCAGTTGCGAGCATCTGCAAAACGAGACCTTTATCTTGCCCGAGCAGATCAGCGGCACGCTGCAGGTGGCGGCGCAGGGTGGTTATGCGCCTCGGTTGGGGCCGCAGCCGGGCGGGTTGGTGGCGGTGATTGCGTTGGTGTCACTGGGGCAGGGCGTGGCGGTGGTGCCGGAGTCGGTGGTGGGGCATGTGAGCTTGCCGAACGTGGTGTACCGCACGATTGAAGGCAGTGAGGCGTCGTCGTGGCTGTCGCTGATTCACCGGCGCTTTGAAAAGGCGCCGGCGGTGGCGCGGTATATCGAGCAGGTCAGGCAGAGAGCTAAGTTAGAGATCTGATCGCGGCGGGTTGGGTGCTTTGCGGGTTAATTGTGTTGCTGCCTTCGCGAGCAAGCCCGCTCCCACATTTGACCGAGTTTCCTCTTTGGAATGCGCTCGAATGTGGGAGCGGGCTTGCTCGCGAAAGGGCCCTCTCAGACGCTACACCAACCTCGGTTGAACCGAATCCGCCAGCCTTGTCAGTATCAAGCAGCACGACACGGCTCCGGCATCCAGCACACCCAACGAGCGCTCGCCCAGGCGGCTGGCGCGGCCGATTTTTGCCACGAGGTCCTTGGTGGAATCCCGCCCCTGTGACGCCGCACTTTTCATCGCGTCCAGCGCCTCACTGAATGACGCCCCCGACCCATGGGCCTGCTCAAACGCCTCCACCGCCGGAATCAAGGTGTCCATCAAACACTTGTCACCCACGCCGGCTTCGGTGATGTCCTGCAACGACGTCAGCCCGCCCCGTAGCAAATGCGCAAAGGTCGCCGCATCAATCTCTTCGCTGCCCCGCACCTCATCCGCCATACCGATAAACAGGCTGCCATACAGCGGCCCCATGGAGCCGCCGATGCCTTCCATCAGGCTCAGCGTCAACTCGTCCAACGCTTCGGCCAGGGTCAACTGGCGGCCTTCAATGGTGCGTCCGCAATGGGCGAACCCCTTGGCCATGTTGATGCCGTGGTCGCCATCGCCAATGGCACCGTCGACTTCGCTCAGGTACTCGCGGTTGGCAACGATCACGCTCACCAGGTCGGCGACGATGGCGCTGCCGTCGTGGGTGGAGAAATGCTGGCTCATGGTTTAGTCCGCCTGGGTCATGCCGATGGAGCGGCAGGGTTGGTCGATCAGGGTTTTCAGCTCGGCGTCCAGGCCCAGCAAGGTCAGGGTCACGCCCATCATTTCCAGGGAGGTGAAGTAGTTGCCCACGTAGCAGCGGTGAATCTTCAAACCTCTGGCCTGCAGCTGACGTTCAACCTCGGCATAGAAAATGTAAAGTTCCATCACCGGCGTCGCGCCCAGACCCGAGACCAGCACCACCACGCTGTCATCCTGGCTGAAGTCACGGTCGGCGAGGATCGGCGCGAGCATGCGCGCGGCCATGGCTTCGGCGGATTCGATGGGGATGACTTCAATGCCCGGCTCGCCGTGGTGGCCGATGCCCAATTCCATCTGCCCGTCAGGAATCTGGAAGTTCGGCTTGCCCACCGCCGCGATGGTGCAGGGTGTGAGGCCGATGCCGATGGAGCGGCAGTTGTCGACGGCCTTCTGGGCGACACGAATCACGCCGTCCAGATCGTAATGCTGGGCAGCGGCTGCGCCACCGACCTTCCACATGAAGATCTCGCCTGCCACCCCGCGACGCTTGGCAATGTCGGCCTTGGGCGCCGAGGCCACGTCGTCGTTGGCGACCACGGTGCGGATCTGCATGTCCTTGCTGGCGGCCATTTTCATTGCCAGCTTCACGTTCATGTTGTCGCCGGCGTAGTTGCCGTACAGGCACGCCACGCCAGCGCCGTGGTCGGCGGCGCGGAAGGCGTCGAAGAAGCTTTTGGCGGTGGGCGAGGAGAAGATTTCGCCGACGGCCACGGCGTCTACCAGGCCGGGGCCGACATAGCCGAGAAAGGCCGGTTCATGCCCGGAACCGCCGCCGGTCACGATGCCCACGCGGCCCTGTGGCGACGGCTTGGCCTTGCCGATCACCCGTGGATTGGTTTCGTATTGGCGCAGCTCGGGGTGCGCGACCAAGATGCCCCGCAGCATGTCCTCGACCACCTGATCCGGATCGTTTATCACTCGATTCATAACGCGGTTTCCTGTTTTTGTTTTGATCAACTGTAGGAGCGAGCTTGCTCGCGAAAAACCAGAGAGCGCCGCGTTGATTCAGGACGCGAGCATTATCGTTAACGACTTTCGCGAGCAAGCTCGCTCCTACAGTAAAAGCGGTTTTGGCGTGTTTCAGGGTTCCAGCACGACTTTAAGCGACTTGTCCCCGCGTTCCATCACCGCAAACGCTTCCTTGAAGTCCGCCAGGGCAAATTTGTGGGTCACCACGTCGCGCATGTCGATCTTGCGGTTACCGATAAAGTCGATGGCGCGCGGGTACATATACGGTCCGAGGTGTGAGCCCAGCACGTCCAGTTCCTTGCGGTCGCCGATGATCGACCAGTCCACCGTGGCCTCGTCGTTGAACACGCTGAACTCCACAAAGCGCCCCAGCTTGCGCAGCATCGCCAGGCCCTGGTTCACCGCCTTGTGGTGCCCGGTGGCTTCGATGTAAATGTCGCAACCGTAGCCATCGGTGATTTCGCGAATCTTCGCCATCACGTCCACTTCGGCCGGGTTCCACACTTCATCCGCACCCATGCGCAGGGCGAGGGCGGCGCGCTCGGGTTTCATGTCGAGCACGATGAGTTTTTTCGGGTTGCGCATGCGCACCGCGCCGATGATCCCCAGGCCCAACGTACCGGCGCCGGCCACTACCACAATGTCGTCGAAATCCACATTCGCCCGCTCCGCTGCGTGCAGCGAGCAGGCCAGCGGTTCGATCAGGATGGCTTCGTCCGGGGCAATCGAGTCCGGGACTTTGTGGATGATGCCTTCCTTGGTGAAAATCATGTACTGGGCCATGGCGCCCTGGACGTTGTTCTGGAAACCGTACAAGTCGTGTTTCTGGCACATCCAGTACTGGCCGTGGTTGCAGAAGCGGCAGCCCCAGCACGGCACGATCTGTTCGGAAATCACCCGGTCGCCGACCTTCACTCCACGCTTTTCCGCGCCTGGGCCAAGGGCAACCACGCGGCACACGAATTCGTGGCCGGGAATCATCGGCGGCTTCACATAGCGCGGCTGCTCGGCGTCACCCCAGAACGACGGCGCGCCGCGATAGGTCTTGATGTCGCCCATGCAAATGCCGCACAGCTCGACCTTGGTCAGGATCTCGTCGGGGCCGGGCGTCGGTACATCGACGGTCTCCAGGCGATAGTCTTCGGGGCCATGGCAGACCACGGCCTGCATGGTTTTCGGAATGACGGGTGACAGTTGCTCGGGCGTGCGTTCGGTAACGGTAGACATGACGATAAACCTCACGACAAAAGATGAATTACTGGATGCTGTAGCCGCCGTCGATCACCACGTTCTCGCCGGTGATCATTTGTGCGGCGTCGCTGAGCAGGTACAACGCCAGCCCGGCGATTTCTTCCGGCTGGGCAAAGCGGCCCGCCGGGATCTGCAATTTGGCCCGTTCCCCCAGCTCGCCGGCCCAGGCCTTTTTGCCCAGGGCGGTTTCGACGATGGTCGGGGAGATGGCGTTGACGTTGATGTGGGGCGCCCATTCCATGGCCAATACCTTGGTCATGCCGACCACGGCGGCCTTGCTGGCGCAGTACGCGACGTGACGGTCCAGGCCGATCACTGCCGCTTGGGAGGCGAGGTTGACGATGCGCCCGCTGCCCTGGGCCAGCATGTGTTTGGCGCAGGCCTGGGCCACGAAGAAGCTCGCCTTGAGGTTGATGTCGAGGGTGGTGTCCCAGGCGTTTTCGCTGACGTCCAGGGCCTTGTCCAGCAGCGCGACGCCGGCGCTGTTGACCAGGTAATCCAGGCGTTTGAAGTGATCGAATACGTAGTCGACGGTGCTGTGCACCTGGTCGAGTTGGCGCAGGTCCACGGCGATGCCGATGTTCCCGGCACCGAGGCTGGCGGCGACTTCGACCACGGCCGGGTCGCGGTCGAGCAGGGCCACCCGCGCGCCGCGTTCCACCAGCAGGCTGGCACAAGCCAGACCGATCCCGGCGGCCCCGCCGGTGATCACGGCGCAGCGGCCGGTGAGGTCGAAGGCTTGATTCCAGAATCCAGACATGAACATGACTCCATTTTTCAGATCGGT
>NZ_JAXCIS010000159.1:0-41778 GCF_034044025.1 Pseudomonas sp. SED1 | reverse complement strand
GCGTTGTGACTATTACACCTCGCTGGTCTGCGCCCTGCCCTGCACCACCGCTTTCTTCGGCACGTCTGCCAGTAACGGAATCTCCTTGCCCTCGGCATCAAACAACTTGCCGCCGCTGAAGTAATCCCCGTCCCGCAACGCCGCCACGTCCTGAAAGCACAGGCTGCGCTCAGTCCCGGCAACAAACACCGACTGCTGGTCCGAGTTGCCAGTAGTGAAATGGTTGAACGCCAGGTTCAACAGGATCGCCATGATCGCCGACGAACTGATCCCCGAATGGAAAATGGTCGCGAACCAGCTTGGGAAGTGGTCATAAAAACTCGGTGCCGCAATCGGGATCATGCCAAAACCGATGGAAGTGGCGACGATGATCAGGTTCATGTTGTTGCGGTAATCAACCTTGGACAAGGTCCGAATACCACTGGCAGCCACGGTGCCGAACAGCACGATTCCGGCCCCACCCAGCACTGAAGTCGGCACTGCAGCAATCACTCGCCCCATAAACGGCAGCAGGCCGAGGATCACCAGAAATATCCCGCCGGTGGCGACCACATAGCGGCTCCTGACCCCGGTCACCGCCACCAGCCCGACGTTCTGGGCAAAGGCACTTTGGGTAAACGAACCGAAGATCGGTGCAAACATGCTCGACAGCATGTCCGCGCGCAGGCCATTGCCGAGGCGCTTGGAGTCGACTTTGGTGTCGATGATTTCACCCACCGCGAGAATGTCCGCCGAGGTTTCCACCAGCGTCACCATGACCACGATGCACATGGAAATGATCGCCGCCAGATGGAAGGTTGGCATGCCGAAATGGAATGGTGTGGGAAAGCCGAACATCGGGCCCTGGGTCACGCTGGAGAAGTCCGCCATGCCGAGGAACACCGCGATCACCGTACCGATCACCATCGCCAGCAGGATCGACAGCCGCGAGATGGTCGCGCTGCCGATCTTGCTCAGCAACAACACCAGCACCAGGGTCAGCGCCGCCAGGCCGATGTTCGGCATGCTGCCGAAATCCGCCGCGCGGCTGTTGCCACCCATGGCCCAGCGAGCGGCGACGGGCATCAGGGTCAGGCCGATGGTGGTGATCACAATCCCGGTGACCAGCGGCGGGAAGAATTTGGTTATTCGCGAAAACACCGGGGTGATCAGCAAGCCGATCAAGGACGCAGCCATCACCGCCCCGAGTATCGCCGGGATACCGCCCGCGCCGTCGCTGCCGACGATCGCCACCATGGTCGCCACCCCGGCAAAGGACACCCCTTGCACCAGCGGCAACTGGCAGCCGAAGAACGGCAACCCCAGGGTTTGCAACAGCGTGGCGAGGCCACCGGCAAACAGCGAAGCGGCGATGAGCAAGCCAATATCCGCCGGCGACAACCCGGCAGCCTGGCCGACGATCAACGGTACGGCCACGATGCCGCCGTACATGGTGAGCACATGCTGCAGGCCGTAAGCCATGTTGGCTGCGACGCCGAGATTCTCATCTTCTGGCCGCTGCGGTGACGCCTTCGGGATAGTCATGGTGAGGGGTTCTCTGTTTTTGTTGTGCGCTCACTGTATGCAATAGAAAGATTGGATGTCCATAGAGTTGTATACAATCAATTTCACAAAGAGACCTCCAGCGGCGTTACAAAAACCCATTCAGCCGCCCTGCCCCGTGGCTCGAAGTGCTGCGCACAAGGACTTGAAAAAAATGCTCAACCGCAAGCTGCGCATCCACGCTCCGGCGATTTACTACTTCGACATGGTTCGCCGTTGCCACTCGATCCGCGAAGCCGCGCGCCGCCTGAACGTGGCGTCTTCGGCGGTGAACCGGCAGATCCTCAAGCTGGAAGACGAAGTGGGCGCGGCGCTGTTCGAGCGCCTGCCCGGCGGGCTGCGCCTGACGGCAGCCGGCGAGATCCTGACCCGTCACGTGAGTGCTCTGTTGCAGGATGTCGAGCGTGTGCGCGGCGAACTCGATGGCTTGAACGGCGTGCAGACCGGCCATGTTGAAATCGCCACGGTAGAAGGCGCCACCGTGGAACTGCTGCCCGCCGCCCTCAAGCGCATGCGTGAGCGTTATCCGAAAGTGACCATTGGCGTCACGGTGCAAGGTTCGCAGTCGATTCCCGGTGCGGTGATCAACGGCCAGGCTGACTTGGGGCTGGCTTTTGCGTTACCGCGCAGCAGCGAAACCATCCAGGTGTGTGTCGGCCATTTCCGCTTGGGTGCGCTGATGGCGCCGGGGCATCCATTGGCCGGCGAGGCGTGCGTGAGTTATGCACGTTGCTGTGAACACGGGGTGATCCAGGCCAAGAGCGAACTCTCGGTTCATCACCTGATCGCGCCGCTGCACAAGCGTTCGGCGGCGGCGAACAAGCCGCTGCTGCAAAGCAATTCGATGGAGCTGGCCCGGCAACTGGCGCGCCAGCAACTGGGCATCGCGTTCCAGACACGCATCGGCGTGGAGGCTGATTTGGCCCGCGGCGAACTGTTGCACATCCCACTCAGCGACCAGGGCGGGATCTTCAGCGACCTCGGCTTGTACGCCCGCAAAGACCGGGACTTGCCGATGGCGGTACAAGCCATGGCCCATCTGCTCAGTGAAGAAATCAGCTTGCGCGAACATCAGGAAACATCCTCGGCGCCACGTATTTCCTGACTCTCAGGCCAGCTTCAGTGCTGCCGTTTCGGCATCGGCCCAGGCGAGATTCTGTTCTTTGGAACCCGCAAAGGATGTGCAGATACTGCGCCCGACGACCCTTGCGCGGTCGCCATGAGCCAAAACGCCAAAGGAATTAAAACAATGAAAAAGGCACTGCACGGCGCAACCGTATTACTCACACTGTTCGGCGGCGGGGAGGCTGTCGCGCTGGAATGGATGAACAACAGCGTAGGATTTCGCTACGGACAGCAGTTCACCAATCCGAACAACCCGGACGACTTCAGCAAGCGCATCTACAGCTTCACCCACGCCAGCGGCTACCAGTACGGCAGCAACTACCTGAACCTCGATGTGTTCCTGTCCGACAGCCGCGACCCGCGCAAGGGCACCGACCACGGCGGCAGCGAAGTGTATGCCGTGTACCGGCACCAGCTGTACGCCTCACGGGTATTCGATGTGCCGCTCGGCACCGGGGTGATCAAGGATTACGCGCTGACCTTCGGCTTTGATGCCAACCGCAACAACAACCTGGCCTCGGCGAAAAAACGTGCGCTGGTGATTGGCCCGACCTTGAAGTTCAACACCGTCGGCGTGCTGGACCTGAGCCTGATGTACTACAAGGAAAGGAACCATTCCGGCATCCCCGGTGCGAAAGAACCCGACCACACCTTCGACGATACCTACATGCTCAACGTGACCTGGATGCGGCCTTTCGAGATCGGCAACCACGGGGCGAAGTTTCAGGGGTTTATCAATCACGTAGGGGAAAAAGGCGAGGACTTCCATGGCCGCGATACAGCGCCTGAAACCCTGATGCGCACCGCGCTAATGGTGGCGGTGCGCCCGGGAAAGAGCGTCAAGCCGAACCTGTACCTGGGGGTGGGTTACGAGTATTGGCATAACAAGTTCGGCGTGGACGGCGGCCGGGGCAGCCGCACATCAACGCCGACGGTGAACATGGAAGTGACGTTCTAGCGGGCGCGCACCAGGTCGGCATCCGCATCGTCAACCTTCGGCCGTGCCATCCAGTAGCCCAACACGGCCAATGGCGCGGTCGCCAGCATCACAATCGCGGTGATCAACAGCGGCTGGTCGATCATCGACGACACAATCAGGCTCCCGAGAAAGCACAGGCCCAACTGCAAGGTGTTCTGCAAGGCTGCCGCTTTGCCGGAATTTTCCGCAAACGGCATCAGCGCATTCGCCACCACGATCGGATAGCTGGCGCCATTGACCAGCGCCATCAGGCAGAACGGAATCAGCAAGGTGGCAAGCGTCGGCACGGTCAAGGTCGCGACCAGGTACAGCGCGACCATGCTGATGCAGTACGCCAGCAGCAACCACGGCAACAAGGTCTTGCCCTGGAACCGCTGCAACGCGCTGCGGCAACTGTAGCCACCGATCAGGAACGACAGCGTTGGCAACACGTAGCTCAAGCCGATGTCGTTGGGGCTATAGCCCATGCCGCCGAGGATGAACGGCGAGGCGGTAAGCCAGGCGAAGAAGCTGGCCGAGCATGCGGCGAAGATCATCACGTTGCCGGTGAACACCCGCGACTTGAGCAGTTGCCCATAGCCGAGCCGGGAAGGTTCGGCATCGGTTGTCAGGCGTTTCGGCAGCGGCCGGAGAAACAACGTGGGCAGCAGCAGGAGCAACGACACCACCAACAACACACCGAAGATCGCCTGCCAGCCCCAATGATTCAACATCAGCGCCCCCAGCAGTGGCGCGAGGGCCGGAGACAGTGACATCAGCGGCATGATGCCGGCGAACACCCGATGCGCCTTGTCCGCCGGGTAGCGGTCGATCACCAGTGCCTGCCAACTGACAGCGGCGGAGCACACGCCAATCGCCTGGACAAAACGCAAGGCCAACAGCTGCGGCGCGGTCTCGACCCAGAACATGCCCAGGCAACCCAGAACAAACAGGGAAAGGCCGGTGAGCAGGACCGGCTTGCGCCCAAGCCGGTCGGACAACGGCCCCCACAACAACTGCCCGACGGCGAAGCCGGCGAGGAAAATACTCAGGCTTGCGCCCACGGCGCCGGGGGAAATTTGCAGTTGCTCGCCCATGGCGCCAAACGCCGGCAAGTACATATCCATGGCCAGATAGCCGAGCATGCTCAGCCCCGCCAGGTACCAGGTGAATCCAAAAGAATTTTTCATTGAAGCCTTGTATAAACTGCCATCAAACTATTTGCTGACTGGCGCCTATTATGAAGCTGAGCATTTCCCTGTGAAGCGATAATAATTGAACGCTCTTATCAATATTTTTGAAGGCAACTTTCATGTGGTCTGAATATTCCCTCGATGTGGTGGATGCGGTAGCCCGCCACGGTAGCTTCAGCGCCGCCGCCCAGGAACTGCACCGCGTGCCGTCGGCCATCAGCTATACCGTGCGGCAAATCGAAGAATGGCTGGCGGTACCGTTGTTTGTCCGACGTCATCGAGACGTAGAGCTGACGCCCGCCGGTAAATTGTTCGTCGACGAGGCCCGGGGCGTCATGAAAAAAATGCTCGGCACCCGTCGGCTGTGCCAGCAAGTGGCGAATGGCTGGAGCGGTCAGTTGAAAGTCGCGGTGGACTCCATCGTCAAACAGCAGCGCTGCCGGCAACTGGTGCTGGATTTCTATCGCCAGTTCCCGGAGGTGGAATTGCTGATGGAATACGAGGTGTACAACGGCGTGTGGGATGCCCTGGCCGATGACCGTACCGACATCGTGATCGGCGCCACCAGCGCGGTACCGGTGGCCAGTCAATTCACGTTTCGCGACATGGGCCTGTTGAACTGGCTGTGCGTGGTCAGCAGTCGGCATCCGCTTGCGTCCGTAGAAGGCCTGCTCAGCGATGACCAGTTACGGCCCTTCGCCTCCCTGTGCATGACCGACACCTCACGCAACCTGCCCAAGCGCGACACCTGGACCCTGGATAACCAGCGCCGGTTGGTGGTGCCGCATTGGGCTTCGGCGATTGATTGCCTGCGGGACGGCCTGTGCGTCGGCATGGCGCCGGCGCACCTGGTGCAGCCATGGATCGAGCGTGGCGAGTTGAGCGCCCTGCAACTGTCCCGGCCCTTCCCCGCCAGCCCGTCGTGTGTGGCGTGGGCGCAGAACAAACTGTCGCCGGCCATGGCGTGGTTGCTGGATTACCTGGGGGATACCGAGACCCTGAATCAGGAATGGCTGAACGGGGTGCAGGTGGGCTCCGGCTACCCCTGATCGTTCCCACGCTCTGCGTGGGAATGCAGCCAGTGACGCTCCGCGTCAGCCTCATCCATGTCTAGTCCAGCAACCGGGAAAGCGCACGCACGATCATTTCCACCTCCTTGCCATCGATAGTCAGCGGCGGCAGCAGGCGAATGATCTTGCCCCGCGTGACGTTGATCAGCAGGCCATGCTCTTGCGCCGCGCGCTGGGCCAGGTCGCGGTGAGGTGTTGCCAGTTCGATGCCGATCATCAGCCCTTGCCCGCGAATCGCCAGTACCTGGGGATGTTCGCTCAACTCCACCCGCAGGCGCGCCAGCAGCCGCTCGCCCTGTTGCGCCGCGTTGTACAGCAGGCCTTGTTCTTCGATGATTTCCAGCACTGTACAACCCACGCGACAGGCCAGCGGGTTGCCGCCAAAGGTGCTGCCGTGGCTTCCGGGCGTGAACAGTTGCGCAACAGCAGCCCGGGCCAGGCACGCGCCAATCGGCACGCCGTTGCCCAGGCCTTTGGCCAAAGTCATCACGTCCGGCACGATGCCTTCATGCTGGAAGGCAAACCAGCGACCGGTGCGGCCGACCCCGGTCTGGATCTCATCGAGCATTAACAACCAGCCCTGCCGGGTACAGTGCTCGCGCAAGGCTTTCAGATAACCCGGCGGCGCGACTTGCACGCCGCTTTCACCCTGGATCGGCTCCAGCAGCACCGCGACAATGCGCGCACCAAACTTCTGGGTCACGGCTTCCAGCGCCTTCAAGTCACCAAAGCCGACCTTGATAAAATCCCCCGGCAACTGTTGAAACCCTAGCCGCACGGAAGGTCCGTCACTGGCGGACATGGTGCCCAGGGTGCGCCCGTGAAAGGCATTCTCCATCACCACCACCAGCGGCTGTTCGACGCCCTTTTTCCAGCCATGCAGCCGGGCCAGCTTCAGTGCCGTCTCGTTGGCTTCGGCACCGGAGTTGTTGAAGAACGCCTGGTCCAGCCCGGAAAGCTGGGTCAGTCGTTGGGCCAGCCGCTGCTGCCAGTCGATGCTGTAGAGGTTGGAGGTGTGCAGCAGCAAGCCCGCCTGTTCACTGATGGCCGTCACCAGGCGCGGGTGGGAGTGACCGACGTTGGTCACCGCCACGCCCGCCACGGCGTCCAGGTATTCGCGACCCTGCTGGTCCCACAGGCGCGTGCCAAGGCCACGGGTAAAGCTCAGGGGCGACGGTTGATAAGTGGTCATCAGGCAGGCGGCGGTCATGGCATCAAGCTCCAGTGCATCGTAGTGATGGCGCCAGTATCGTTAGCCATCTGAGCTGGATAAACTGCGTAAATCTGCAATCACTTTAAACCAGGACTTGATAATGGATCTGTTCCAGGCGATGACGGTGTACGTGAAAGTGGTGGAAGCCGGCAGCATGACGGCCGCCGCGCAGTCATGCGGCATGTCCACCACCATGGTCGGCAATCACCTGCGTGCCCTGGAGCAAAGGCTGGGCGTCAGCTTGCTCAAGCGCACCACACGCAAGCAAAGCCTGACCGAGTTTGGCGGGATTTATTACCAGCGTTGCCTGGAGGTGCTGGGCCTGGTGGCCGACTCCGAGCAGATGGCCGAACAAGCCAACAGTGACGTGCCCAAGGGCCTGCTGCGGATCACCGCACCACCGGCTTTTGGCACCGAGCGCCTGGCACCCGCACTCAGCGAATTTTCCCAACGCTATCCACAGATCAAGCTGTACGTGGTGCTGAGCAACCAGCGGATGGACATGGTCGACAGCGGCTTTGACGTGGCCATCCGCTTGGGTGACCTGGACGCTCCAAGCCTGATTGCGCGCCCCATGCAGGATTACACCATCACCCTCTGCGCCTCTGCGGAATACCTGGCGCGACGTGGCACACCTCAACGCCCCGATGATCTGCAGCAACATGACTGCCTGGCGTTCGCTTACCCGGCGACCGACGATTGGCGCAACGCCGACAAGTTGTGGCGAATGCGCGGCGCAGAGGGCGACGTGGAAATCCCCGTTTCCGGCTCGTTGACCATTAACAGTTCGCAGGCCTTGCGCCAGGCTGCACTGGAAGGCATGGGCATCGTGATGCTGCCTGACGCCTTGGTCGAGCCAGACTTGCGGGCCGGGAAACTGGTGGCATTACTGACGGACTACCAACTGCCCAGCCGACCAATGCACTTGCTGTACGCCCAAGACCGTTATCGCCTACCCAAGCTGCGGGCATTTGTGGATTTCGTCATGGAGAAGTGGGCGCGCTAGAGGTCCACCCCGAGTTCGCGCAAGCGTTCGCGGGTCTGCCCGGCAGATACGTGGTGAATCCCTTGCCAGCCAAGCGCAATGGCCGCGTCGATATTGCCGACTACATCGTCAATAAACACCACCTCCCCCGGCTGGATATCCGGCAGATGGGCGCGCACCTGCGCCAGGCTGGCGTGGTAGATCGCGGGATCGGGCTTGATCAACTTGATTTCGCCAGACACCACGATGTCGCGAAAATATCGCAGGAACGGGTAGTTGGCTCGGGCATAGGGAAAGGTTTCGGCGGACCAGTTGGTCAGGCCGAACAGCGGCATCTTTGCCTCATGCAAGGCTTCGAGGATCGCCACGCCCTCAGGCAATGAACCACGCAGCATCTCGTGCCAGCGGTCGTAGTACGCCTGGATCAGTGGTTCATGCTGCGGATGTTCGGCAATCAGCGTGCGGGTCGCCTCGGCCAGGGTGCGCCCGGCGTCCTGCTCGGTGTTCCAGGCCTGGGTGCAGACGGTGTCCAGGAATTGCTGGCGTTCATGGTCGTCGGCAATCAGCTGGCGGTAGAGATGATGCGGGTTCCAGTCGAACAGGACACCGCCGAAATCAAAAACGACTGCACGAATCGTCATGAAGATCCTCCGTTAGCGTGGGTGTGATAACGGCCTCAGTCTGGCATGACGCGCACAAAAAAGCGGCCCCTGGAGGCCGCTTTTTCATTACCCGAAGCGCTTAAGCCTGAACCAGGCCCTTGATCTTCACGGTCGGATTGACGTCAGCGTCGTAGTCCACGCCGTCGATCTCGAAACCGAACAGGCGCAGGAATTCTGCCTTGTAGCCGGCAAAATCGCTGATCTCGTTGACGTTGTCGTCAGAGACCTGATTCCACAGGGCCGCTACCGCGTCTTGAACCTTCGGCTCAAGTTCCTTCAGGTCGGCACGCAGGCGGCCGTCGGCGTCGAGCTTGGGCTCTTTGCCATACAGGCTGTCCTTGAACAGGCCATAGACCTGTTCGATGCAACCTTCGTGGGTGCCCTGCTCTTTCATCACTTTAAACAGCAGCGACAGGTACAGCGGCATGATCGGGATCGCCGAGCTGGCCTGGGTCACCACAGCCTTGAGTACCGACACACGGGCGTCGCCCTTCAGTGCAGCCAGGTTGTCGCGCAGGGTCAGGACTTTCTTGTCGAGGTCCTTCTTGGCTTCGCCGATGGAGCCGTTCCAGTAGATATCCTGGGTCAGTTTCTCGCCGAGGTAGGTGAACGCGGTGGTCTTGGCGCCTTCGGCCAACACGTCGGCGTCACGCAGGGCGTCGATCCACAGCTGCCAGTCTTCGCCGCCCATGACTTTCACGGTGCCGTCGATTTCTTCCTGGGTAGCCGGCTCAAGGGTGGTGTCGACCACGATGCCCTTGTCGGTGTTGATACCGCGCAGGGTCACGGCCTTGCCGATCGGTTTCAGGGTGGAGGTGTGCACCACGCCTTGCGGGTCGGTACGGCGTGGCGCGGCCAGGCTGTAGACCACCAGGTCGATCTTGCCCAGGTCTTTCTTGATGGTTTCGATGGTCAGGCGCTTGATCTCGTCGGAGAACGCATCGCCGTTGATGCTCTTGGCATACAGGCCTTTTTCCAGCGCAAACTTCTCGAAGGCGGCGCTGTTGTACCAGCCGGCAGAGCTGAGCTTGCCTTCTTCGCCTTCTTTCTCAAAAAACACGCCCAGGGTGTCGGCGCCGCAGCCAAAGGCAGCGCTGATGCGCGCGGCCAGGCCGTAGCCGGTGGAAGCCCCGAGGACCAGCACCTTTTTCGGGCCGCCTGCGATGGCACCGTGTTCGGTCACGTAGTCGATCTGCTCTTTGACGTTCGCTTCACAGCCAACCGGGTGAGCGGTCACACAGATAAAGCCACGAACCCGCGGTTTGATGATCATAAAATTTCTGCCTCTTCCAAGGTGCCGAAGGCCAATGGTGGCCTTTACAGCGTCAATCGTACCGGTCTATGACGTCCGGAAAACCGAAGCGTCACGATAGTCGCAAATCTTCTGTTCACAAAATGCTATCCGCCAAGCGTTTGATCCGGCGCACAACTGCGGTGGTTTGCGGGGGCAGTGGTAAAAAACTGTGCTCGACCTTCACAATTTCGCAATATTTAAACCGCCCGGCGGCTAAATAACCCCTTATGATGGCGATATTATTTCGACATGTTTCAAATCCGGCACCCGCCATAGGGATTTACGTTCATCTGCCTGGCCTTGCCAGCCCAGGATCGGGCGATTTTGAAGCAATCGAAAACCGCCCGATGGAGCCCAGTTTCATGAGTAAGAGTGTCATCCGCAAACGCCTGGCGTCCGCCGCCTGGGTCCTTGGCGTATTGCTGTTCATTTATTGCTTCCCGCGTACCACCCTCGTGTTTCTGCTGTTGGTGGTGTTCTGCGGGCTGTATGACTTCCTGCGCAATGGCTTGTACGACGGCCCGACCATCAAGAAGTACTTCGTCGGCAACGGCCGCAATACCTGGCTGCTGGCACCGTTCAACACGCTGTTTGATTTGTTGAGCCTGCGCAATCGCCACGTTTACAAGATGAACGACCTGCCGCCAGCCTGGCGCGAAGACCTGCAAAAGGTGATCGACGACGCCATGGCCAACAAAGACGAAATCATCCAGTACCTGGATGAGCGCATGGCCGAGAAAAAACGCGGCATGCTGTTTTTCCAATGGTACGGTCGCCCGATCGAGACCACCCTGGATATCCCGCAACTGCGGGAAAAACTGCCCTACGTGAAAACCATCGGCGTGTCGGTATTCAACGAAAACCGTTCCACCTCGTTTCACTTCGGCCCGCTGCGCATGATGTTCCGCGTGCTCTACAACATGGCACCGGCGCCCCATCACGACGGCGTGTACATCCAGGTCGGCAAGCACAAGCACTACTGGCACGATGACCCGCTGTTTATCTTCGATGACACGCTGATG
Source organism: Pseudomonas sp. SED1 (assembly GCF_034044025.1). Lineage (NCBI taxonomy): Bacteria > Pseudomonadati > Pseudomonadota > Gammaproteobacteria > Pseudomonadales > Pseudomonadaceae > Pseudomonas > Pseudomonas sp. SED1. Next base: position 30,714 of record NZ_JAXCIS010000159.1, on the reverse strand, counting down.
CACGCCTCCTTCAACAAGAACGACGCCAAGCGCTACTGCCTGTTTATCGATATCGTGCGGCCAACCCTGGTGCCGTCCTTGCTTAACGGCCTGATCGCGGGCTTTGCCGGAGCGGTCTTTACCTTGCGGCGGTTTTTCTACAAAAACTGGAAGCTGATTCAGTAACTTCTGCGGCATGATGGTGCGCGACGGTGTTTGCGCTCGGCTCCAGTGCCGGGGAAAATGCCAGTCCAATGCGACCGAAAACGGCGCGCACTATCCTCAAGCCACGGGCCTTCCATGGTCCGGTGGCTGTGCTTTCAGGGAATCAGAATGCCCCAAAGACAAGTCATCAATGCCTCCGTAAGCCCTAAAGGCAGCCTCGAAACGCTGTCGCAACGTGAAGTCCAGCAACTGAGCGAAGCCGGTACCGGCAGCATCTACACCCTCTTCCGTCAATGCGCCCTGGCCATCCTCAACACCGGCGCGCACATCGACAACGCCAAGACCATCCTCGACGCCTATAAAGACTTCGAAGTGCGCATCCACCAGCAGGACCGCGGCGTACGCCTCGAACTTCTAAACGCACCGGCCGACGCCTTCGTCGATGGCGAAATGATCGCCAGCACCCGGGAAATGCTGTTCAGCGCCCTGCGCGACATCGTCTACACCGAAAACGAACTGGACAGCCAGCGCATCGACCTGAGCAGCTCCCAGGGCATCACCGACTACGTGTTCCACCTGTTGCGCAACGCTCGCACCCTGCGCCCGGGCGTCGAGCCGAAGATCGTGGTGTGCTGGGGCGGGCACTCGATCAATACCGAAGAATACAAATACACCAAGAAAGTCGGCCATGAGCTCGGCCTGCGCAGCCTCGACGTGTGCACCGGCTGCGGCCCCGGCGTGATGAAAGGCCCGATGAAGGGCGCGACCATTTCCCACGCCAAGCAACGCATTACCGGCGGGCGCTACCTGGGCCTGACCGAGCCTGGGATCATCGCCGCCGAGGCGCCGAACCCGATCGTGAATGAGCTGGTGATTTTGCCGGACATCGAAAAGCGCCTGGAAGCCTTCGTGCGCGTCGGCCACGGCATCATCATCTTCCCGGGCGGCGCCGGCACCGCCGAAGAGTTCCTGTACCTGCTGGGCATCCTGATGCACCCGGACAACCGCGACGTGCCGTTCCCGGTGATCCTCACCGGGCCGAAACACGCCGCGCCGTACCTGCAACAGTTGCACGCGTTCGTCGGCGCAACCTTGGGTGAAGCAGCGCAGGCCCACTACCAGATCATCATTGACGACCCGGCCGAAGTGGCGCGGCAGATGACTGTCGGCTTGAAAGCGGTCAAACAGTTCCGCCGCGAGCGCAACGACGCGTTCCACTTCAACTGGCTGCTGAAGATCGACGAAGGCTTCCAGCGCCCGTTCGACCCGACCCACGCCAACATGGCCAGCCTGCAACTGAGCCACGCCCTGCCGCCCCATGAACTGGCGGCCAACCTGCGCCGGGCGTTCTCCGGGATCGTGGCGGGCAACGTCAAGGACAAGGGCATCCGCTTGATCGAGCAGAACGGGCCGTATGAGATTCATGGCGACCCGGCGATCATGAAGCCGCTGGACGAGTTGCTGAAGGCATTTGTGGAGCAGCACCGGATGAAACTGCCGGGCGGCGCGGCGTATGTACCGTGCTACCGCGTGGTGCAGTGAGTCAGCGCTGAACCGCTACGCACTTGATCTCCAGCAGCAAGCCCGGATTGGCCAGTTCTGATACGCCAATGACCGTCCAGGCGCACAACCCTCTCGGGAACAGGCGGTTTTTCACTTCACGGAAAACCGCCATGTGTTCGCTCAGGTTCACGTGGTAGGTGGTCATGTCGACCACGTCTTCGAAGGTACACCCACCCTCCTCCAATACCAGCCTCAGGCTCTCCCAGGCGGCGATGAACTGCGCCTCGGGGTCGGTGATGACTTCCAGGTTTTCCGTGCGGCCGACCTGGCCTGCGCAGTACAACGTCTTGCCGACTTTTACGGCCGGGACGTAGCCAGCGCGTTCGACGATGGGGTGCATGGAGGTGGGGATGATGAGGTGGCGGTCGGTCATATGTTGTATCTCTTTGAGCAGCAGTATTCGATGCCGGGAAGAAAGCGGTTGGGCTATCTTTTACCGCCTGGCGCTACTCAGCGCATCCAAAAGTTTGCCCAAGGAACCGGGTCAATGAACAACAAACCCGAGCCTCAACCAACAACAGTCAGCGTTCAAGCGCTGAAAGGTTTGATTCGTTGCCTCGACAAACCGATCAGCATTGATCAGATGACACAAGCCTGCGCCAAACAGGCGTCAAAATCCTCCTGGCTGGCTGGAACTCTCTTTCACGGTTCGCGTAACCTTCGGCCTATCCGCGTCATACACATGACGACTGACCCAAATCTGGAAGAACTAAAGTGCGCAAACTCACACTACTTTTCCTGACGCTGATCCCCACTCTCGCCCTCGCCGAATCCATCACCTGGCCCGACCTGCCCGTCACCTGCTTCGTCAGCGGTCGTTCCGCTACCAGCCAGGATGTGGACACCGGTTGTGCCGCGTTTCTGATCAATGTGAAGGGCAAGCCGGCAGGCACGCCGATCAAGCTGGATATCCCGCAATACGCGATGCATGTTGACGAAGGCACAGGGAAGGAAACACCGGTGATCCTCATCCAGGCGGAAGAGAACGGTGATGTAAAAGCCGTAGGTTACAAGGAGCTCGGCACCGGCCAGTTAGGCGCGGCGCTGCTCAGGGAAGTTCGGCTTCTGGGTATACAGAAGCCGATTTAAGCCATTGAAAAATGGTCAGCGAACCCAACCGCCGCCTTGCCAGTGATAGCCGTCATTGCGCTGTACCCAATGCGGATGCACGTAGCGATAACCCGGGCGCTCCGGCTCCCAGTGACCATGCACCGCCACATACCGCCCGCCTTCCCAACGCCAGTAGCCACGCGACCACAGGTAGCCAGGTCGCCCTTCCGGCTCGACCTCGATGACCTGCACCGGCGGCGGTTGCGGCGCGACGACTTCTACATATTCACGCTGCACCGGTCGTCGATCATGCACGACCCGCTCCTCTACACACCCGGAAGCCGCGACGACCAGAGCCGCCAATGCCGCATAACGTAACAACATACAGAATCCTCGGGCGTCACCGCCCAGCGTTTACACCAGTAAAAATGCCCCCTTGTTCCAGCCGCGCTCCTGCTTGGCTATAAGACTTTTTAACAGGTGCCAACTGTCAGATTGCTGAACCCACGGGCGGACGGCAGGTAAAGAAAAACTGACCATTTCAGGATGTACACGCTACGGCCGGTTGTTTCAAACGCACCAAAATCAGCCCCGCCACCACCACGGCGATACCTATGTACGTGGAGGCATAAATCACATCGCCAAACATCAGTGCGGCCCACACCAGTGTCACCGGCGGTTCCAGGTACACCAATGCCGCCACATGGGTGGCTGTCATGACCCGCAGCAACATCCACAAACTCAGGTAAGCCACGAAGGTTGAAAACACCGTCAGCCAAATGATGGAAACCAACACATTGGGAGCCCGGGGAATGCTCAGCGTATCGGTGTACAGCACTGCCGCCGCAAATCCGATCAAAGTCAGCAATGACTGAATAAACAGCGCCAGGCTGAGGTCACCGGACTGGGTCTGGGCCGACCGGCGTTCGTACAGCGTGGCCACGGTCAGACCGAGCGCCGACACCAGGGGCAGTAAATACATGACCAACCCGACTTCGGCTCCGCTGTTGCGGTATTGACCCGCGATCACAATCGACACGCCGGCGAAACCGATCATCAACCCCAGCCATTGCCAGCCACCACTGCGCTCGGCCACGCTGGCCGATGACAGTGCCGCCGTCATCAATGGCTGCAATGCGGCGATGATCGCCGCAATCCCCGGCGGCAAGCCGTTCTGGATCGCCACGTAGACACAGGTCAAATACAGAAACTGCGAGAGGAAACCGACCACCGCGTGATGGCGGATCTGCGCCCAGGAAACCTTCAGCAGTCGCACGTTCAAAAACAGCGCCAGGCACAACGACACCAATAAAAAACGCCAAAACAGCACATTGAAAATACCGTCACTCTGGGTCGCCAATTTCGCGCCGATAAAGCCCGAACTCCAAGACAGGACGAACACCATCTGTAACAGCAGCAGCCCTAAGGTTGATCGTTTCATTGAGCCTCCGGTTCGCTTGATTGACCAAAAGGCTAAGTGCCGCGCATGATTCTGTATATTTGAATAAGCCGCACCACTAATCCTGAAAAGTGGAATCATGAGCAAACAACTGAACATCGATCTATTGCGTACCTTCCACGCCGTTGCCCGCTTTCAGCGATTCAACGAAGCGGCCAATCACGTGCACCGCAGTGCTTCGACGGTGACCACGCAAATTAAAAAGCTCGAAGATCAGGTCGGCCAACGCCTGTTCAGCCGCAGCAACCAAGGGGTTGAGCTGACCATGTACGGCAAGAAACTTCTGGGTGAAACCACCGAGTTTCTCAAGAGCCACGACCGCTTGCTGGCCTCGCTCACGCCGCAACGCATGCAGGGCAAAATCCGCCTGGGTCTACCTGATTCATATGCCCCGGACTTCATGCAGGACTTCCTGCCCCGCCTGGTCGTCGACAACCCACTGTTGGAGCTGGAGGTAGAAGCGCGCTCCAGTGGCGAACTGCTGACGTTGTTCAGCAGCAAGCAGCTGGACCTGGCCCTGATTGTCAGCGCCCAGCCCTTGGAACAAGGCGAGCGCCTGGGGGAAATCCAGCCGCTATGGGTCGCCGCCGAACACTTCAGCTATCCACCGCAGGCGCCGCTGCCGATTGCCGTGCAACTGTCAGGTTGCCCCTATCGCGCCGCAGCGATTCGGGCCCTGAAGGAGCACGGCACTTACTATCGGGTGCTGCTGGAAAGCGCGAGTTCGCCGGCCGTTGAAGCCTGCATCCGCAGCGGGATGGCGGTGGGTTTGGTGGAAGAGAGCCGGATGGGCAAGGGATTGACGCGGGTGATCGCCGGGGCAGAATTGCCGCCGTTGCCGGTGCATCATCTGTATTTGCTCTGCGATAGCAGCAACCTGTTAGCGCTGCATGTGTATGAACAAGTCAAATCCGGCTACAGCGTTTAGGGCGGGCCGAAACGCAGCAGCACCGCGTCGATAAATCGCCGCAGCTTAGCGGTGCGCTGGCGGTTCGCGGTGTAGAGCAGATGCATCTGCCGGCTCGGCGCCTCGAAGTCCGGCAGCAGGCGTACCAGTTCGCCGCTGTTCAAGGCCGAACGTAAAAAATCCTCAGGCCCCAGCACAATCCCAAAACCATCCCGCGCGGCAGACATCAGGGCCCGGCTTTCATTCACGTGCAGGCGGCTGGCGACCTGCGCCTTGTGCAACACGGAGCCTTGGTAGAACGACCATTCACGGTCAGCCGGGCGTGACCAATAGGCGTATCCCAGGCACTCGTGGTGTTCAAGGTCTGCGGGCGTGAGTGGCGTGCCTCGCTCGGCCAGGTACTTCGGCGACGCGCAGACCACCAGGCGATAGGGCTGCAGCGGCCTTGCGGTGAGGCTGCTGTTCGCCAGCGGGCCGATGCGAAACGCCACTTCGTAGCCCTCCTCCACCAGGTCGACAAAGCGGTCGGTCAGGTGCAGGTCGATTTCGACCTCGGGGTTGTCCCGTAAAAATTCGGTCACCAGCGGCATCAGGCTGTAAGAGCCAAAGGTCACGGGGGCGCTGATTTTGAGTTTGCCCCGCGGCGTGTCATTCATGATCTGCGCGAGGGAGTCCGCCGCCTCTGCTTCCGTCAGGATATGTTTGCAACGCTCGTAGTACGCGCTTCCCAGCTCCGTCAGGCTTTGTCGGCGCGTGGTGCGGTTGAGCAAGCGTGCGCCCAGGCGCTGCTCCAGGGCCGCCACATGCTTGGCCACCATCTGTGGCGACATTTCCAGGCGCTCGGCGGCCCGGGCGTAGGACCCCAGCTCGGCAGCCATCACAAAGGCACTCATGCTTGAAAGGCGATCCATCATTCACCACTCCCAGTAACAACACTCAGACCAGAACGGCCATTTATCCTCATCCAGTAGCCAATCATCATAACGGCTCTCTCAACCAAGGAGCACCGACATGAAAATTGGCATCATCGGAGCAGGCTTTATCGGACGCGCTGTTGCGCAATTGGCGTTGGCCGCCGGCCATGAAGTGATGTTGAGCAACTCCCGTGGCCCGCAGTCCATGAGCAGCGTGCTGAGTGGCATTCGTGGGGTTCAAGTGGGCACCGCGCAAGAGGCGGCGCAATTTGGCGAATTAGTGCTGCTGGCCATTCCGTTCGAGCATTACCGCAGCGTGCCGGCGCAGTGGCTGGAAGGCAAAACCGTGATGGATGCCAACAACTACTACCCGAATCGCGACGGCCATATTCCGGTGCTCGACCGTTTCGAAACCACCACCAGCCGGTTGGTGGCCGAGCATCTGTCGCAGTCGAATGTAGTGAAAGTGTTCAATGCCATCCTGGCGCCGGACCTGACTCAGGACGCCCGCACCCGCGGTGCGCCGGACCGGCGTGCGCTCCCGGTCGCAGCGGATGACCCGGCAGCCAAGGCGCAAGTCATCGCCCTGTTGGACGAGATCGGCTTCGACGCAGTAGATGCCGGTGGGCTGGATGAGAGCTGGAGGTTTGAACGCGCCAAGCCGGCGTACTGCATACCTCTGGATAAAGAGGGACTGAAGGCAGCGTTGGCAGCTGCAGAGCGCCAGGTCGAGTTGCCCGCGCGCTGGTAACACCTGCAAAAAGCCCGCTGACCGTTACCGGTTCAGCGGGCTTTTTTTTACATCGGGTTGATCCTGAATCAGGACCTCGCCAACGTCTTACAGCGCGATGTCAGAAGCTGGCTTGCTCGGCTCAGCCGCAGGCTTGGCAGCCTCGGTGGCTTTAGGAGCAGTCAACTGCGGAATCGCTGGCGGAGGGGTCAGTTGCAGAATGTTGGCGGTGTAGGCCCATTCTTTTGCAACGGCTTCCGGGCTGTCGTTCAGCTTGGTGCCGTAGCTAGGCACGATCTGGTGCAGCTTTTCCTGCCACGCCGGGGAAGCAACCTGTTCCTTGAACACTTTCTGCAGCACGGTCAGCATGATCGGAGCCGCGGTGGACGCGCCTGGCGATGCACCCAACAGTCCTGCAATGGTGTTGTCAGCCGAGCTGACCACTTCGGTACCGAGTTTCAGGACGCCGCCCTGCTCTTCGTCACGCTTGATGATCTGCACACGCTGACCGGCTTGCCACAGGCGCCAGTCTTCTTTCTTGGCGTTCGGGAAGTACTCTTGCAGCGCCTTGAAGCGGTCGTCATCCGACAGCATCAGTTGGCCGGCGAGGTACTCGACCAGTGGGTATTCGCGGATACCCACTTTGGTCATTGGCCAGATGTTGTGGGTGGTGGTGCTGGTCAGCAGGTCCAGGTACGAGCCTTCTTTCAGGAACTTGGTCGAGAAGGTCGCGAATGGGCCAAACAGAATCACGCGCTTGCCATCCAGCACGCGGGTGTCCAGGTGCGGAACCGACATCGGCGGTGCGCCAACCGAAGCTTTACCGTAGGCCTTGGCCAGGTGCTGCTCGGCAATCGTTGCGTTATCGGTCACCAGGAACGAACCGCCAACTGGGAAGCCCGCGTATTCCTTGGCTTCAGGAATGCCCGACTTCTGCAGCAGGTGCAGTGCACCGCCGCCCGCGCCGATGAACACGAACTTGGCGTCGGTTTCAGTCTTGGTGCCGTCTTTCAGGTTCTTGTAGCTGACACGCCAGGTGCCATCGGCGTTCTTGGTGATGTCCTGCACTTCGCTCGACAGTTTCAGGTCGAACTTCGGCGTGGTTTGCAGGTGAGCGACGAACTGGCGGGTGATCTCGCCGAAGTTCACGTCCGTACCGATCGGGGTCCAGGTGGCCGCGATTTTCTGGTTCGGGTCACGCCCTTCCATCATCAGCGGAACCCACTTCTTGATCTGAACCGGGTCTTCGGAGTACTGCATGCCGGCGAACAGCGGGCTGGCTTGCAGCGCTTCGTAACGCTTCTTCAGGAACTTGATGTTGTCATCACCCCACACGAAGCTCATGTGCGGAGTGGAGTTGATGAACGAACGCGGGTTCTTCAGGACGCCCTGCTGAACCTGCCAGGACCAGAACTGACGGGAGATCTGGAACGCTTCGTTGATCTCGACCGCTTTCGGGATTTCAACGTTGCCGTTCTTGTCTTCCGGGGTGTAGTTCAGCTCAGCCAAAGCCGAGTGACCGGTACCGGCGTTGTTCCAGCCGTTGGAGCTTTCTTCGGCCACGCCATCAAGGCGCTCGACCATCTCCATCGACCAATCCGGTTGCAGCTCATTGAGCCACACACCCAGGGTCGCACTCATGATGCCGCCGCCGATCAGCAGCACATCGACTTTCTTTGCCTCTTCCGCGTGAACGGAAGTGATCCCCATCGACAAAGCCAGCCCCAGCAGGGCAGTGTTTACTTTTTTAAACATCAGTAGCACCTATGATAAAACGCCATCCGCCCCACCGCCCCTGATCATGGGCAACCTTCATCACGCTGCGCCAGGCAACGCACCGCGGGGTTTGCACATTCATTCGGGGACCGCAGGGTGGGCACACAAGGCCGACGTATCGACCTCACTTTTATGTCCCTTCTGCGCTGACTTCTTATCATTATTGGCTTCAGCTACCTGGGCGACAGCCAACCGCCGGGACGTATACGGATGTACGTACCCGATAGAGACTAGACCAAGATGGCGCGCAGAATATCACGCTCGGACGAGATCGGGCGTCTGTTCTAGACTCGGTGGTTCTACGGGCAGCAGGCTTAACGCCAGGTCGACCGACTGACGCAGGCGGTCGGCAGGCACACCATCCCGTGCCTGAATCGAAATACCGTGCAGGAAGGTCGCGTAAAAATCGCCCATGGCCTGCACATCTGCGTCCTCGCCAAGCTCCTGGCAGGCCTTGGCTTGCTGCAGCCTGGCGATGATTGAATCGGTGCGTTGCCTGCGGTGTTCACGCAACCATTGCTGAATATCGTCGCCGTCCGGGCTGGTACTGCTTGCGGCACTGACGACCAGACAACCACTGGGCCGACCGGGCTGCGTATAGGTGGTGATGGCATCGTCCAACATGCGCCTGATCGCCTCTCTCACACCCGTTATCTGCAGCGCGCGGTCAGCAAAACCACCTTCATCTTGTTCATACAAGGCCACGGCTTCGCGGAACAACGCTTCTTTACTGCCAAAAGCAGCATAGATCCTCGCCGAAGCAATCCCCAGGGCAGCTACCAACGCAGACATGCTCGTGCCCTCGTAACCTTGCTCCCAGAATAGCCACATGGCGCGCTCCAGAGCGGCTTCCCTATCAAATTCGCGCGGACGTCCGGCCATTAATCAGTTACCTGTCGGTGTAATTTCGTCACTTTAACGCATATCGGGTTGACGTTAACAAACCTGCGCCCCTATTCTTTGTCGACCGACAAACAATAGGAACATTTCGATGCGTACTCTTAAAGGCCCCAGCTTGCATCTGGCGCAATTCAGCCATGACGAACCGCCGTTCAACAGCCTGGACAGCATCGCTGGGTGGGCCAAAGCGAAGGGATTCAAAGCGCTGCAGATTCCCGCATGGGATACCCGCTTTTTCAACGTCGAACTGGCAGCCCGCAGCCAAAGCTACTGCGATGAGATCAATGACAAGCTCGCTGGTTACGGTTTGCAGATCAGCGAACTGACCAGCCACATCTTCGGCCAGTTGGTCGCCGTGCATCCTGCCTACGACGCGATGTGGGATGCGTCCATCCCTGCGCCTTTGCGGGGTAACCCCAAGGCACGCACGGAGTGGGCCATCGAACGCATGCGGATGAGCATCATCGCCTCCCAACGGCTGGGGCTCGCAGACCTGGGCACGTTTTCCGGCTCCCTCGCCTGGCCCTATTTGTTCCCCTTCCCCCAACGCCCGGAAGGGCTCATCGACGCCGCATTCGACGAGTTGGCACGACGCTGGCGACCACTTTTGGATTTGGCTGAAGAAAACGGCGTCAACCTTTGCTACGAGATCCACCCCAGTGAGGACCTGCACGACGGCACCAGCTTCGAGCGTTTCTATGAGCGCGTAGGCCAGCATTCGCGCTGCAAAATCCTGTTCGACCCTAGCCACTTTGTGCTGCAGCAGTTGGATTACCTGAGCTACCTGGACATTTACCAATCTTTCATCCGCATGTTTCACGTCAAGGATGCCGAGTTCAACGCCACTGGCCGCCAAGGCATCTACGGCGGCTACAGCCCATGGGCCGAGCGTGCTGGACGCTTCCGCTCGCTGGGGGATGGGCAGGTGGATTTCAAAGGCATCTTCTCCAAGCTTGCCCAATACGATTACCCAGGCTGGGCGACGCTGGAATGGGAGTGCTGCCTGAAAAACCAGGAGGACGGCGCTCGGGAAGGCGTTGATTTCATCAACCGCCACATCATCGGCGTCACCGAGCGCATCTTCGATGACTTCGCCGGAGCACCGGTAAACCCGCAGCAAATCCAGGCCATGCTCGGCCTGACTCAACCGCTTGAGGCACGCCAATGAACGCAGCGAATGCTACATCCCTGAGTTCCGCCGACGGGTTCACTCATCATTACGTGCGAGTTGATGGCAGGAAGCTCCACTGCGTGATGGCAGGCAGCGGCGCCCCCGTGTTGCTGATACCGGGCTGGCCACAAACCTGGTACGCCTTTCGACATGTCATGCAAGCCTTGGCTGATAAGGGCTTCAAGGCTATCGCCGTGGACCCGCCAGGGCTGGGCAATTCAGATCAGCCTGAAAAGGGCTACGACACCGGCAATATTGCCGATGTGCTGCACAGGGCCTTGCTGGCGCTTGATATCACGCGTTACCACGTCGTGGGACACGACGTCGGGATGTGGGTGGGTTATGCGCTGGCGAGTGACCAGCCACAGGCCGTGCGTACACTCACCCTAACCGAAGCCGTCATACCTGGCCTTGCCCCACCGCCCCCGATATTCGTCGCGCCGCAACAGAACATCTTTCTCTGGCACTTTCTATTCAATCAAGTCCAGGACCTGCCCGAAGCGCTGATTACCGGACGTGAAGAAACCTATCTCAATTTCATGTTTGATCGCTGGGCCTTTCACCGCGATGCCGTCGCCTCCGACGTCTACATCCGCGCCTATTCATCCCCAGGTGGGCTGCGCGCAGGGTTTGATTATTACCGCGCGATTCCCGAAACCATCCGACAAAACCAATGCCGAGCAACTCGCCTTTTGGAAATGCCGGTGTTAGCCATCGGTGCCGAACACGCCACCAACGACGCACCGCTGGTGACGCTGGAGGGGCGCGCATCTGACCTGCGCGGGGCGATCATTGCTGACTGCGGGCATTTCGTGATGGAAGAAGCGCCGCAAGTGTTTTGCGGGCATTTGCTGGACTTCCTGGAGGAGCACACATCGGAATGAAGGCTTTCGCCAAAGAGATGGAACGCTCGCGCAAAAGGCTGTTCTAGACACCCTAGCCGCTGCTTGCGTAGCATCGGCGGCTCTCCACCGTGTCATCCATCCAAACAGAGCGATCCATGTCTATCCACCAAACCCCCGGGCACCTGCTGCCCGCGCGCAGCGCCGCCAAAATGGAAGCTGCCATGGCCGTGGGCGCGTTCGCTATCGGCACCGGCGAATTCGCCATCATGGGCCTGATGCCCGACATCGCCCACAACCTCAATCTCAGCGAACCGCAAGTCGGCCACGCCATCAGCGCCTATGCGCTGGGCGTGATGGTCGGCGCCCCGCTGCTGGCGATCCTCGGCGCCAAGTTACTGCGTAAACACATGCTTCTGTTGCTGATGGGCCTTTATGCCCTGGGCAACCTGGCCACGGCGTTTACCCCGACGTTCGGCTCGCTGGTGGCCTTCCGCTTTATCAGCGGCCTGCCCCACGGTGCCTACTTCGGCATCGCCGCGGTGGTCGCCTCCAGCATGGTGCCCAACGACAAACGTGCCGGCGCTGTCGCGCGAGTGATGATGGGCCTGACCCTGGCCATGCTGCTCGGCAACCCCATCGCCACCTTCCTCGGTCAACACCTGGGCTGGCGCTCGGCGTTTGCACTGGTCAGCGCCATCGCCCTGTGCACCATCGCGCTGGTCTGGCAATTCGTACCGGATCGCCACGACGAACCCCGCAGCGACCCACGCAAAGAACTGCGCGCTTTCACCAAACCACAGGTGTGGATGGCGTTGTCCATTGGTGCTATTGGTTTTGCCGGGATGTTCTGCGTGTTCAGCTACCTGGCACCGACCATGCTCGAAGTGACCAAAGTCTCGCCGCAGTGGATTCCCTTCGGTCTGGCCGCGTTTGGCGTGGGCGGCATCATCGGCAACATCGCCGGCGGCAAGCTGTTCGATCGCCTGCAATTTCGCGCAGTGGGTTGGATTATGGTGTGGTCGATGGCCGTGCTGATCTTCTTCACCTTCGCCGCGAGTTCGCTGTGGAGCGTACTGCTGGGCATCGGCCTGGTCGGCACCATGATCGCCATGGCCGCGCCGCTGCAAATCCGCTTGATGGACATTGCGCATGAGGCACCGAGCCTGGCGGCGGCGTCCAACCACGCGGCATTCAACCTGGCGAATGCGCTGGGACCGTGGCTGGGTGGTATGGCGATTACAGCGGGGTATGGGTGGACCAGCACCGGCTACATTGGCGCGGCCACGGCACTGGTTGGCTTGGGCATCTACCTGATCGCCCGCCGCATGAAAGGCGGCCACTGACGCCACACCTCCAACGCCCGCCCACAATCCAATGTGGGAGCGGGCTTGCTCGCGAAAGCGGTGGGTCAGTCACCGAGTAAATGACTGCCCCCCCGCTCAGTCAGTCATCATGCAACAACCCCGAACCATACTCCCCGTAACTACTCCCCAGCGCATTGCCGCCAAAATTCATCTTGGCGGCTTTGCTGGGGCTATGGTCCCCAAAGGCCTGGCATCCCCCTGAAAAACACGGGTCGCTACTCAGGTCGCTACTCATGCCCGATGAACCCGACGAACAAGCGGCTAACAGCAAAGTGCCAGCGACCGTCACGACCTTGAAGATATTGGAGATCATTTTTCAGTTCCCTTTGGGCTTATGGGCTGAGCGTAGGCCTCAATGATGGTGGGAATTATGAAACTTTGCCGTGGGAAAGGATCGGTTCATGTTGATGTCGTTTTGGCGACGAATTATCCCGGCACATATTCTGATTGGCGATATCAACAGCTAGCCCCTACATATTAGAGCCGACCAGTTATCAATTCAGATGAACCGGCGGTCTACTTAGAGGGAAGCTCAAGTAATGGCTAAAGACGAAAAAACCAGTGAAAGCGTCGCTTCAAAAGCAGCCAAGCTGCTGGCGGATCCAACCACTCCGCCGGATGTGAAATCGGTGGCGGCTTCAGCGTTGACTCAAGCGCCGGACAAAAAGAAGAAATAAGCTGAACCGTGCCAGGGTGGCTGAAGCTCTGGCACTGACCACCACGGGACCAGGACCATTCCTGTTAAACTGTCCGCCCTTCGCCTTATCCATCTCAGATCCTAATGTCCTCACCTATAGCACCAACGCCATCGCTCTCCCGTCGCTTCTCTGTTGCTCCGATGATGGATTGGACTGACAGGCACTGCAGGTACTTCCTGCGCCTACTCTCCAAGAACGCCCTCCTCTACACCGAGATGGTCACCACCGGCGCAATCCTCCACGGCGACCACGAACGCTTCCTGCGCCATAACGAGGCCGAGCATCCACTCGCCCTGCAGTTGGGCGGTAGCGTCCCCGCCGACCTGGCCGCCTGCGCCCGCATGGCCCAGGACGCCGGCTACGACGAAGTGAACCTAAACGTCGGCTGCCCCAGCGACCGGGTGCAAAACAATATGATTGGCGCCTGCCTCATGGCTCACCCTGCCTTGGTGGCGGATTGCGTGAAGGCGATGCAGGACGCGGTCTCGATCCCGGTGACGGTAAAGCACCGCATCGGCATCAACGGCCGGGACAGTTATGCCGAGCTGTGCGATTTCGTCGGCCAGGTGAAGGACGCGGGCTGCACCAGTTTTACCGTGCATGCGCGGATCGCCATTCTGGAAGGGCTGTCACCGAAGGAGAATCGGGACATTCCTCCGTTGCGCTATGACGTGGCGGCGCAGTTAAAGCAGGATTTCCCTGAACTGGAGATCATCCTCAACGGCGGAATCAAGACCCTCGAACAGTGCCAGGAACATCTACAGACCTTCGACGGTGTGATGCTGGGTCGCGAGGCTTATCACAATCCGTATTTGTTGGCCGAGGTGGATCAGCAGCTGTTTGGCAGTACTGCACCTGTGATCACCCGCGCCGAGGCGCTCGCGCAGTTGCGTCCTTATATAGCCGAACACTTGGCGACAGGCGGCTCGATGCATCACATCACGCGCCACGTATTGGGGCTGGGGACCGGTTTCCCGGGGGCGCGGAAGTTTCGGCAGTTGTTGTCGGTGGATATTCATAAGGCCAGTGATCCGCTGGCGTTGCTGGATAAGGCTGGGGAGTTGCTGGAGGGGCGGTGATTTGGGTGTCAGTGGGTTTATTGGGTGGCTGACACGACGCCTTCGCGAGCAAGCCCGCTCCCACATTTGGATGGGGGGATGTCAGGAAGATGGGGGTGGCTGCAGAGGCAAGGCTGCTCCCAACGTTTGATCGGGTGGTCATCGGGCAGTTGGGTTGAACCTGCCGGCTGTTTTGGCCTCCTATTCAGCAGTGGCCGGTGATTCAAACGGCCGTTTTCAGGTTGTTGCCCTCGCAAACGATCGAATGCATTTGCGCCCTTGAGCGGCTGTCAGCGCTCGGGTAATGTCATCAGACCCACAGGACAGAGCACGCCCATGACTTCCAAGCTGGAACAACTCAAGCAATTCACCACCGTAGTAGCCGATACCGGCGATTTTTCTACCCTCGCCAAGCTCAAGCCGCAAGATGCCACGACCAACCCTTCCCTGCTGCTCAAGGCCGCGTCGATCCCAGGCTATGCCAAGCTGCTGGACGAGTGCGTTGCCGACTGCAATGGCGACGTAGGCCTGGCGAGCGACCGTTTTGCGGTAGCCGTCGGGCAGGAAATCCTCAAAGTGGTGCCCGGCCGTATTTCCACCGAGGTGGATGCCCGCCTGTCGTTCGACACTGACGCCGTACTCAAGCGCGCGCATCGTCTGATCGACCTGTACGACAAGGCCGGCGTTGGCCGCGACCGCGTGCTGATCAAGATCGCTTCCACCTGGGAAGGCATCCGCGCCGCCGAGCAGCTGGAAAAGGAAGGCATCCAGACCAACCTGACGCTGCTGTTCTCCTTCGCACAGGCCGTGGCTTGCGCTGAAGCCGGCGTGTTCCTGATTTCGCCGTTCGTGGGCCGTATCTACGACTGGTACAAGAAGGCCAACGGCAACGACTACACCGGTTCCGAGGATCCGGGCGTGCAGTCGGTGACGCGCATCTACAACTACTACAAGGCCAATGGCTACAAGACCGTGGTAATGGGTGCGAGCTTCCGTAACCTGAGCCAGATCGAAGAGTTGGCCGGTTGCGACCGCCTGACCATCAGCCCGGACTTGCTGGAAAAACTGGCTGCCGACAATGGCAAGCTGGAGCGCAAGTTGGCGCCAGGCCATGCCGGTGAGGCGCGTGTGCACCTGACCGAGGCGCAGTTCCGTTGGGAATCCAACGAAGACGCGATGGCCACCGAGAAGCTGGCCGAGGGCATTCGTCAGTTCGCCCGCGACCAGGAAAAACTCGAAGCGCTGTTGAGCGCCAAGCTCTAAAACGAGCGACGGCAAAAAGGGCGGCACCTGTGAGGGTGCCGCCCTTTTTTTGTATTAGCCGATTTCGAGCCGAACTCAGTTAAAAATGTGGGAGGGGGCTTGCTCCCGAATACAGGGCGTCAGTCGCTACATTCACTACTGACCCGCCGCTTTCGGGAGCACGCCCCCTCCCACACTTTGACAGTGTTTCAGCTGGGAATTAGTGCCGCTCCAGCGCATTCACCAGGTCGTGGAACGCCTCGCGGTTGGAGTCGTTCAAGCCCATCAGGATCTTGTGGGCTTCCAGCACCTTGACCCGTACCACTTCCTCGGACTGGTCCTGGGATGGCAGGTCGGTCAGGCATTCCGGGCACGGGATCGGGCGGTCAACGATGTTGAACACTTGATCGAAGCCCATGGACTGCAACAGACGGGTGATGTCTTCGTGGGTGGTGACGACAGTCGGCAGCAGTCCGACCTTCTGCCGAGACAGAATGGACAACTTGGCCAACAGCCCAAGGGTGGTGCTATCGATGCTGCGGGTTTCGGTCAGATCGATCACGATCGCCGAGAAATTCAAGGCTGTGAAGATCCGCTCAATCGTCGCATCCAGCGCCGAACACAAGGTCAGGCGCACTTCACCGACAAACTTCAGGACAAACGTCCCGTCTTGCTCGGCGAATTGGATTCTTCCGGTACTCATCAAAGATTCCTGCTCAACACCAATAGGGCGATATCATCCGGCATCTCCCCTAGCGTGGCCAATCCAAAAACCTGCCGCAGGCCATCCAGGCTGCCGCCCGCCGACCTGACCCGTTGGGGTAAGGCGGCTTCTTTCTCTTTGAGTGTAGGCTCTGGCAAAAGGTCCAGGATACCGTCGGACATCAGCGTTAAGCTGAAAGTCGGCGGCAATTCCAGGATGTGGTCTTCGTAGGTGGCTTCATTGAACAAGCCCACTGGCAAACCACGCCCTTCCAGGTAGCGCACACTGTCTGGAGTGTATAAAACCGGCAATGGCAGGTGACCGCCAATGCTGTAGGTCAAAAGACCTGTTTCTTCATCAATCACGCCGCCGACCATCGTCACGTGCTTGCCCAGCTTACAGCTGATCAGGCCCCGGTTGATGTGGCCCAGCACTTGCGAAGGGGTGAACTCCGGCAAGGTGCCATTGCGCTTGGATTCGAATAACAGCCGTGTGGTCATGAACTTCAACAACACGGTCACGAATGCCGAGGAGGCGCCGTGGCCGGAAACGTCGGCCAGGTAGAACGCGACTCGCCGCTCATCAACGCGGAAGTAATCGACAAAATCACCCGACAGGTACAGCGACGGGATGATCTGGTGGGCAAACTTGAACTCGTCGATGCTCCACGGGCTCACCGGCAGCATGTTCATCTGCACTTGGCGACCGGCGTTCTGGTCTTCCTGGAGCAGGTTCAGGCTGGCTTCGAGTTCGCGGTTGGCGGTTTCGAGCTTTTCACGGTAACGCTGGTTTTCCAGCAGCAAGCGTGCACGATCCAGGGCACGGCGTACCGAGTGCTCCAGTACGGCCAAATCTTCCAGGGGCTTGATCAGGTAGTCGGCGGCGCCCAGGCGCAAGGCCTCGACGGCATCATTCATCACACCGGCACCGGACACGACAATCACCGGCGTCTGCGGGGAAAGGTCAGTCACCTGGCGGATCAGCTCGAGGCCGCCCACCTGGGGCATGCGCAGGTCGCAGATCACAAGGTCGGGCTTGTCGCGCTCGAATACCTGGAGACCCTGGAGGCCGTTGCTGGCCTGCAGGACGCTGAAGCCACTGTCTTCCAAATAGGCCGCGAGACTCGCGCGCACTACTTCGTCGTCATCGATTATCAGCAGCGTGGCACTGGTTTTCTGCATGTGGGCAAACGGCGCCAGAATTAGGTTGGCGTAGGCAGCTCGACAATGGCCGGGCGTACTACTGGATTCGCTTTCTAGCCTCTCTGTCCTACAAAGTGCCGGGATATTGCCCATGCACAAAGGTAAAGCAGAGGTGCCCTTCTAAGGCGCAGACGGTACTCCCATCCGCCAGGGGTTTCAAGCTCACGGCGATGGTCGCCGGGCGTCTTTACATCGCAAATCACCGGTAGTTATAAGAACGCATAAAACCGCGACTTAAAGTAAGCACGTAACCCACGGATAAACCTCGAATGCCGCCCACAAAAAAGGCGACCCGAGGGCCGCCTTCCTGATTCAAGCCTGAAGCTTAAAAATCGTCTACAACCTTGCCATCCTTGACCTTGAACTCGCGGTTCTGCAGGTAAGCGTTGCGGATGAAGGTGTATTTATCGCCGCTGATCAGCTTCTCGGAGGACAGCAGGCTGGCACGCGTGTCGACGATATTCAGGCCGAAGGTGCTGTTGCGCCAGCCGATATCGTTCATGTAGCGGTATGGCTGGGTGTAGCTGTCCACATATTTGGACGGCGCGTCACGCAGGGTGCTTGGGCCCAGCAGTGGCAGCATCACGTAAGGACCGCTGTCGACGCCCCAGTGACCGAGGGTCTGGCCGAAGTCTTCATCGTTGCGTTGCAGCCCCATTTTGGTGCCGACATCAATGAAACCCAGCACGCCGAACGTGGTGTTCATCAGCAGGCGAGCCGTGTCGACGCCAGCCGCGTGCGGCTTGAGTTGCAACACGTCGTTGGCAAAGTTGCCGACGTCGCCGATGTTGCGGAAGAAGTTGTGCACGCCGTCCTGCACGAATTGCGGGGTCACGAACTGATAGCCTTGGGCCAAAGGCTTGAGGGCGTAGGTGTCAACGGTGTCGTTGAAGGTGAAGATCGGGCGGTTGACGCTTTCCCATGGATCATCTTCCGAGGCCGCCTGGGCCACGAAAGGAACCAGCAAAATACTGGCACATACGGACAGCTGAGCTAGACATTGGCTCCAGCGCATAGCTTGAACTCCTTGAATGGTCTGTCATGGGCGCTATGCCCTGAATGAGGCCGTCAGTATATGACGGAAGTGTCAGATTAGGCAGCCTTGCAGAAATGTCATTCGAGTAAATGCACAAAAATCCTACAAATGCCGCAGATGTAACTTGCTTGTCATCCGCGTTCGATAGCGTCACTGCTATTTCAGGGACGTCGAAATGCCACACGCCGAAATTGTTACTGCCAGCGCCCCGTCCTTGACGGCCGTACTGTTCGGGCTGAGTGGCTGCCTGGTGGATTTTGGTTCCCAGGCCCGTGCCGACTCCACACCTTCAAGCGATCCGCATGCCACTGTCGGCGCCCTGAAGATTCTGCGCAGCCTCGAAGAACAGCGCATCCCCTGCGCATGGCTGGACGAGCTACCTCTTTCGGTTTCCACACCTCTGGCTGCAGGGCTGCCACGCTGGATCAAGGCCGCCAAACCCTCCTCCACCCGCTGGCCCGCGCCCCATGCGTGCTGGCAGGCCTTGATGGAGCTGAATATTGAACGCCTGGAAGGCTGCGTCCTGGTCAGTGGCGAACCGCGCCTGCTGCAATCGGGGCTCAACGCCGGCCTGTGGACCATCGGCCTGGCGTCCTGCGGCTCACTGTGCGGGCTTTCCCCGGAGCAATGGCAAGCACTTACCGAGAAGGAACGCGAGCATAAGCGCGCCAAAGCCACTGTCGCGCTCTATGGCCTGGGCGTGCATTCGGTCATTGACCACCTTGGCGAGCTGCACACCTGCCTGGCCGACATCAGCCTGCGCCAGCTCAAAGGCGAGAAGCCCTGATCGAGATCATGCACAGTCGGCGCCAGTGGATTAATCTAAAGGTCAGCCCGTAGACCTTTCACGGCGTGCCGCGGTCTATGCCAGTGCCTATCGATAAAAGGAAGAACGCCATGCCTGCCCGCGAACAACTGCAAGAACAGGTCAAAACTTTGCGCGAGCAATTGGATCAGAATCCAGAAATGCCCCTGGAAAAGCGCGAAGAGCTGCAAACATTGATTGCTGAACTCGAAGTTCAGGAGCCACTGGAAGGCGCCATTCAGGATCCAAGCATCGCAGATGGTGTGAACCTGGCGGTAGAACGCTTCGAACTGGACCACCCGGGCATTGCCGGGACCTTGCGCAATATTGTGGTGACCCTGGGTAACATCGGGATTTAATAGCCGGACGCCTATCAAATGTGGGAGCGGGCTTGCTCGCGAATGCGGTCCGTCAGCTGATACATAGGCTGGCTGATACACCGCTTTCGCGAGCAAGCCCGCTCCCACATTTATTTTGTGTGAAGGCTACTGACGAGCCAGGCGCAGGTTCTGGAACTGCAGATCTTCAGTACTGCGATACGGGTTGATATCCAGCCCGCCGCGACGCACATACCGCGCATACACCGTCAGTTTTTCCGGCTTGAGCAAGCGTTGCAGGTCGAGAAAGATTCGCTCCACGCACTGTTCATGGAAGTCCGAGTGCTGACGGAAGCTCACCAGGTACTCCAGCAGGCTGGCGTGATCCAGCGCCGCGCCGCGGTACTCCACCGCCACACTGCCCCAGTCAGGCTGGCTGGTCACCGGGCAGTTGGATTTGAGCAGATGGCTGTGAACGCTCTCCTCCACCACGCGCGAATCGTCGCAACGCAGCAGCTCGGGACGCGGGTGCTCGTAGTTGCTGACGGTAATGTCCAGGTCATCAATGCACACACCTGGCAACGCGACCACGCCTTCGGCTTCAACCTCGCCCAGGCTGCGGATGCGCACGCCAACCGGCTTGCCGGCAGCGGCACTCAGGTCGGTACGCAAGGTGGCCTCAAGGCTTTGCACATCGGCAAACTCGGTCTGGTTCAGCGAATTGAGGTACAGCTTGAACGACTTCGATTCGATGATGTTCGGCGAGTCGGCCGGGATACTGAATTCACCGATGGCCACCACGGGCTTGCCGGACGGCAGCAGCCAGGACAGTTCGAAGCAGTTCCAGAAGTCCACGCCTTTATACGGCAGGGTCTCGGCGCTCAGGCCCAGCTCGGCCCACTTGGCAGCGCGGGGAATCGGGAACAGCAACGACGGGGTGTAGGTGGAGATGTATTCACTGGACTTGCCCAGCGGCGAATGTTCGGCTGCGGGATGCATGGCGGAAACCTGGCTAAATAAACGCGGCTATTCTACCCGCCTTTGCACCCCAGTTGCTTACTGGCTGACTGTCAGCTTGCCGACCATGCCCGCCTGGTAGTGGCCGGGGATGTTGCAGGCAAACTCCAGGCCGGTGGCTTGGGTGAAGGTCCAGGTCAGTTCGGCCGTCTTGCCGGGCTCTACCAGCACGCTGTTGGGATCGTCATGTTTCATGCCGCCCATGTCGCCGTGGCCCATCGCACTGTGGTCTATATCGCCCATTTTCATGCCGGTAGCCGTCAGCATGCCGCTGGCCTGCATCTTGAGCATTTCTTGCTGATGCGCGGCGTGCATCGCAGCGTCGCCAAGATTGAACTCGTGGAGCAACTGGCCTTTGTTGACCAGCACAAAGCGCACGGTCTCACCGGCTTTTACATCGATGGCCTTGGGCGAAAAGGAAATGTCCTGCAGCACCACTTCCACGGTGCGCGTGGCCTTGGCGGCGGGCGCAGCCTCACCGAAGGCGAAGGTGTCAGCCGGGGAAGCCAGCACCGGAAGACTCAGCGCCATCAGGCAGCCCGCCAACAGCCAGGATTTATGCAAAAACATGGTCACACTCCAAAGGTTCGGAATCAGTCTGTGGGACACTTTACGAACGCGCCGCTGCCAGCCAGCTGACGGCCAGATTACAACTTTGTCAGCTTGAGCCTGCCTCAGGACCTGCGCTGTATAAAGTCTGTGTTTACGTAAAGCCATGAGCCGCCCATGAAACTGCTGATCGTCGAAGACCAACCGAAAACCGGTCACTACCTGCGCCAGGGCCTGGCCGAGGCCGGGTTCAACACCGAACTGGTGGCCGACGGCACCACCGGCCAGCACCTGGCGCTGACCGGTCACTACGACCTGTTGATCCTCGATGTGATGCTGCCGGGTCGCGATGGCTGGCAGATCCTCCAGGCCGTACGCAACGCCGGGCTCGACATGCCGGTGCTGTTCCTCACCGCCCGGGACGCAGTGGAAGACCGGGTGCATGGCCTGGAACTGGGCGCCGACGACTATCTGGTCAAGCCCTTTGCCTTTTCCGAACTGCTGGCCAGGGTACGCAGCCTGTTGCGCCGTGGCAGCAGCCCGCCCCAGGAAACCAGCCTGCAACTGGCCGACCTGCGCATGGACCTGATCCGCCGCCGGGTAGAACGCGAAGGCCAGCGCATCGATCTCACCGCCAAGGAGTTTTCCCTGCTGGAACTGTTGCTGCGACGTCAGGGCGAAGTATTGCCCAAGTCGCTGATTGCCTCCCAGGTGTGGGACATGAACTTCGACAGCGACACCAACATCATCGAAGTCGCGATCCGCCGCCTGCGCCTGAAGGTCGACGATAACTTTCCCAACAAGTTGATCCATACCGTGCGCGGCATGGGCTATGTGCTTGAGGAGCGATTCAGTTGATGAAACGGATTTCCCTGGCCAGCCGCCTGGCACTGCTGTTTGCCGGTTGTACCGCCGTGGTCTCGCTGTTGGCCGGCGTGCTGTTCAACCATGCCAGCGAGGCGCACTTTATCGAGCTGGACCAGCAGTTGCTCGACGGCAAGCTGATAGCGCTGCGCAGCACATTGCAAGGTGCCGACACGCCCGAACGATTTGCCTTACGAGAAACAAAGCTGCGGGAGGAGCTCAATCGCCAGCCCGACCTGGCCCTGCGCATTACCGCTGACGATGAGCACTGGTTCGACGGTGCCCCCGGCATCAGCCTGCCCCAGGCGCCTGGCCTGCACAGCATGGAGAACGGCGGGACCGATTACCGCGTATACAACGTGCCGCTGGTGCCTGGTAACGCGGACTCTCCACGACTGACACTGATGCTCGACATCACCCACCATCAACACTTCCTGCAACGCATGCAGCATCTGATCTGGTTGACCGTCGGACTTTCCGCCCTGGCCACTGCCCTGCTCGGTGCCTGGGCCGCCCGCAGCGGGTTGCGACCACTGCGGCGCATGAGCGAAGTGGCCGGTAGCGTATCCGCCCAGTCCCTGACCCAGCGCCTGCCCCAGGAACAAATGCCGGTCGAGCTGGCGGAACTGGCCCAGTCCTTCAACGCAATGCTCGGGCGCCTGGACGATGCCTTTCAGCGCCTTTCGGCGTTCTCTGCCGACATCGCCCATGAACTGCGCACGCCACTGTCGAATTTACTGACACAGACCCAGGTCATCCTCACGCAGCCACGGGCGCTGGAAGACTACCGCGAGGCCCTGCACAGCAACCTCGAGGAACTGCAATGGATGGCACAGTTGGTCAATGACATGTTGTACCTGGCCAAGTCGGACCATGGGCTGCTGGCGCCCAAGCGCGAAACCCTGGTGCTGGCAGTCGAAGTGGATGCATTGCTGGAGTTTTTTGCGCCGTTGGCGGAAGACCTTCAGGTGCGGTTGGTTCGGGAAGGGGGTGCCAACACTTCAGGTGACCGCAGCATGTTGCGCCGGGCGATTTCCAATCTGCTGGATAACGCGCTGCGGTTCACCCCACCGGGTGGCGATGTCAGTGTGCGGATTGTCGAAGGTATGCAAGGCGTAACGTTGGGCGTGGAAAACACCGGGGAAGGTATTCCAGAGGCGTTGTTGCCAAGGTTGTTTGACCGGTTTTACCGGGCAGATCCGGCGCGTCACGAAGGGAGCAGCGAGCATGCGGGGCTGGGGTTGGCGATTACCCAGTCGATTGTGCGAGCCCATGGAGGGCGGATTTTCTGTGAGTCGGGGGCGGGCTGGACGCGGTTTGTGATGGTGTTGCCGCAAAGGCATTGATGCAAGCTGTACCGGCCCTTTCGCGAGCAAGCCCGCTCCCACATTTTGACCGAGTGCATTCAGGAAGAACGCGATCGAAATGTGTAGGGCTTGCTCGCGAAGGCGGTCTTAAGAATTACGAATACCTGAGGGCATGCGCCGGCTCAATCTTCGCAGCCCGATACGCCGGATAGATCGTCGCCAAAAAGCTCAACACAAACCCTGCCGAGCAAATCAGCAACACATCCCCGCCCTGCAACTCCGAAGGCAGGTTGCTGACGAAATACACGTCCGAACTGAAGATATGCTGCCCGGTCACCCGCTCCAGCCACCCCACCAGTTCACTGACGTTCAGCGCCGCAATTACACCGAGAATGCCGCCGATCAAGGTACCGACGATCCCGATCACCGTGCCCTGCACCATGAAGATCGCCATGATCTGCCGTGGCGTGGCGCCGATGGTGCGCAGGATCGCAATGTCGGCGCCCTTGTCGTTCACCACCATGATCAAGGTCGCGATGATGTTGAACGCTGCCACCGCGACGATCATCAGCAGGAGCAGGCCAATCATGGTCTTTTCCATCTTCATCGCGCTGAACAGGCTGCCCTGGGTGTGGGTCCAGTCATCGGCCTTGTAGTCGGCGCCGAGGCTGGCGGCGATATCCGCCGAGACCTTGGGTGCGGCATACAAATCTTTCACCGCCAGGCGCACGCTTTGCACCTGGTTCGGCTCCCAATGCTGTATCTCGGCGGCGTCGGCCATGTGGATCAAGGCCATGGAGCCGTCCAGCTCAGCCCCCACCTTGAATACGCCGACCACGTTCAAACGCTGCATGCGCGGGGTGATGCCACCGGGCGCGCTGCTGATTTCCGGCACGATCAGGGTCAGCTTGTCGCCAACGTTCAGGCGGAAACGCCGGGCGGTGATCTCACCGATCACCACGCCAAACTCGCCCGGCTTCAGGTCTTCCAGATGGCCCTGGACGATATGCTGGGCAACAATCGACACCTTGCCTTCCTGGGCAGGGTCCACACCGCTGATCTGGATCGGCTGCATCGCGCCCTTGTAGGAGAGCATGCCGTCCATCTCGGTGAACGGCACGGCGGCGGTCACTTCAGGGTTCTTCATTGCAGCGGCGGCCACCGGCTGCCAGTCGCTGATCGGCTTCACACCAACGATGGTCGCGTGGGGCACCATGCCAAGGATGCGTGAGCTCATTTCCCGCTGGAAGCCGTTCATTACCGACAACACCACAATCATCGCCAGCACGCCCAGGGCGAGGCCGATCATCGAGGTCATCGAGATAAACGAAACAAAACGGTTGCGGCGCTTGGCGCGGGTATAGCGCGTGCCGATGAAAATCGATAACGGTCTGAACATTCGCGGGCACCGTTGAAAAAATAGAAAACCCGGCGCCGGGCGCCGGGCTTGAAACAGGTCAGATGGCGACCAGATGACCTTCCTGCAGGTGCAGCACACGGTCCATCTGACGGGCCATGCTCATGTCATGGGTCACCACCAGGAACGCGGTGCGCATCTGGGTGCTCAGTTCCAGCATCAAGTCCTTGATGCCCTGGGCGGTGTGGGCGTCGAGGTTACCGGTGGGCTCGTCGAGCATTACCAGGCCCGGGTTGTTGACCAGGGCACGGGCAATCGCCACACGCTGGCGCTCGCCGCCGGACAATTCAGCCGGTTTGTGCTCCAGGCGATGGCCCAGGCCGACCCGCTCCAGCAACGCCTTGGCACGCTGGCGCGCCTCGGGAATCGCGGTCTTGCCGATCAACAGCGGCATGCAGACGTTTTCCAGGGCGGTGAACTCAGGCAGCAAGTGGTGGAACTGGTACACAAAACCCAGCGAACGGTTGCGCAACTGGCCACGGGCCTTCTCGCCCAGGGCCGACAGTTCTTCGCCAGCCAGCCAGACACTGCCCTGGGACGGCGTATCAAGGCCGCCCAACAGGTTCAACAAGGTACTTTTGCCGGAACCGGAACTGCCAACGATCGCCACGCGCTCGCCCGGATGCAGTTCCAGCTGCAGGTTGGACAGCACCACCACGGATTCCGGGCCTTCCTCGTAGGATTTGCCCAGGTTGCGGCAGCTCAGGATTGCTTTTTCAATCATGCCCGATTCACTCATAACGTAAAGCCTGCGCCGGCTGGGTACGTGCCGCGCGCCAGGCTGGATACAGGGTGGCAAGGAAACTCAGGACCAACGCGCAAGCGCCAACCATCAACACGTCCTGGCTCTGCACCTGGGACGGCAAGTAGTCAATGAAGTAGACGTCGGAGTTCAAGAATTTGTGGCCGATCAACACTTCCAGCCCGGCGATGGCGGCACTCACGTTCAACGCGGCGAGAATCCCCACCACGGTGCCAATCAAGGTGCCGACTACGCCGATCACCGTGCCCTGGACCATGAAGATCGCCATGATTTGCCCCGGCGTGGCGCCAAGGGTGCGCAGGATGGCGATATCGCCCTTCTTGTCATTCACCACCATCACCAGCGTGGAAATGATATTGAAGGCGGCGACGGCGACGATCAGCAGCAACAGCAGGCCGATCATGGCTTTTTCCATGCGGATGGCCTGGTACAGGTTGCCGTGGGTTCGGGTCCAGTCGCGGGCGTAG
Source organism: Pseudomonas sp. SED1 (assembly GCF_034044025.1). Taxonomy (NCBI): domain Bacteria; kingdom Pseudomonadati; phylum Pseudomonadota; class Gammaproteobacteria; order Pseudomonadales; family Pseudomonadaceae; genus Pseudomonas; species Pseudomonas sp. SED1. The sequence goes on along the minus strand of NZ_JAXCIS010000159.1, from coordinate 4,446 downwards.
TACTGGTTTTCGCCCAGGTGCTGGGCGATTTCCCACGAGGTACGCGGTGCGTCGAACAGGTCGTTGAACTTGAGGCGCAGGCCCTGTACTTGATCCGGCTTCCAGCGATGCAGGCGGGCCAGGTCGGTCAGGTTGGTGAGGCCCAGGTAGCCGTCGATTTCACCGGCGCCGACATGGAAGATGCCGACCACGGTGAAGCGCTTCATACGCGGGAACATGCCGGCCGGAGTCACGGTGACTTCCGGCGCGACAAAGGTCAGCTTGTCGCCGATGCCCACGCCGAGCTTGGCCGCGGCCTTGTCGCCGATAGCGATGCCAAAGCTGCCGGGCGACAAGTCGTCCAGTTTGCCCTGTTGCATGAAGTTATCGATGATCGAGACGTTGCGTTCCTGCGCCGGGTCGATGGCATTGAGCAGGACTTTCTGCACCTTGCCGTCGTTGGTCAACAGGCCCTGCATCTGGGTGAAGGGCGCAACCGCCAGCACTTTGGGGTTCTGCTTGACCTTGGCGGCCAGGCTTTGCCAGTCGCTGATGGGCTCACCCGACTCGATGGTCGCGTGGGGCACCATGCCCAGCACGCGGGTGCGCATCTCATGATCGAAGCCGTTCATCACCGACAGCACCACGATCATCACGACAACGCCAAGGGCGAGCCCGATCATCGAGGTCAAGGAAATGAACGACACAAAATGATTGCGACGTTTTGCACGGGTATAACGCGTGCCAATAAATACGAAGAGAGGTCTGAACATGTCGGGGCTTGTTCGGAGGAAAAGAAGACGTCCTTGTGGCGGGGTCAGGTAAGCAGCTTTACACTCAGACCATCACCGCTGCCTTGGGTTCGCCATGTCGACATTAGATGAAGAAGATCGCCGCGAATACTACCGTATCGAGGACATGATCGCACTGGAAATTACCCCGCTGTCGGGCCCGGAAGCGCTGAGCAAGGAAGTGTTGCTGGATGATTCGCCGCTGTTCAATCTGCTCAGCGAGTTGCACCTGAGTGAATTCGAATCCCAGCACCTGCTGCGCCAGATCGGCGAGCGGGACCGCACCCTGGCCGCCTTCCTCAAAGTGCAGAACAAACGCATGGATCTGCTCAGCCAGATCATGGCGCAAAGCCTGCTGGGCGAGATCGGTACGCCGCAGCCCGTGGTCATTTCCGAAGGCGGCATCGAGTTTCTGAACCCCACGGCGATCCAGCCCGACAGCCACCTGGCGGTCAAGCTGGTGCTGATGCCACAAGCCCTCGGCCTGTTGCTGCGGGCCAAGGTCACCCATTGCGACGCCAAGACCGGCGGTTTTGAAATCGGCACGGAATTCGAAGCCATGACCGATGCCCAACGCCAGTTGCTGGCGCGCTATATCCTGCAGAAACAGGCCCAGGAACGGCGCCTGGCGCGGGAAAAAAGCGACGAATCCGACACCTGAACACGAACACTGAATGGCGCGTAGCGTCATCCATCCAGCCAGCAATCCTGGCGTAAAGGAGCAACTGTGACCCTGATTTATGGCCACCGCGGTGCCAAAGGCGAAGCACCGGAAAACACCCTGACCAGCTTCCAGGAATGCCTCAAGCACGGCGTGCGCCGTTGCGAACTGGATTTGCACCTGTCCATGGACGGCGAGCTGATGGTCATTCACGACCCGACGCTCAAGCGCACCACCGACCGGCGCGGCAAGGTCGTCGAGTATTCGGCTGCCGACCTGGTCAAGATGGACGCACGCAAAGGCGGCCCGGGCTGGGTCAATCCCTGCCCGATCCCACGCCTGGAAGAGCTGTTCGAACAGTGCGACTTCGATCACTGGCAACTGGAAGTCAAAAGTGCCTCGCGCACCCGCGCGGCAACCACCGTGCTGGCGATCCGTGAAATGGCGCAGCGTTTCGGGCTGATGGACAAGGTCACCGTGACCTCAAGCTCGCGAGAAGTGTTGAAAGCAGCGCTGGACCTCACTCCGGACCTGTCCCGAGGACTGGTAGCCGAATACGCCTGGCTCGACCCGTTGAAGGTCGCGGCCAACTATGGCTGTGAGATTCTGGCGTTGAACTGGACGTTGTGCACCCCTGAGCGTCTGGAAAAAGCCCAGCGCCAGGGTTTGCACGTGTCCGTATGGACAGTCAACGAACCCGCGCTGATGCGCAGGCTCGCCGACTTCGGCGTAGATAGCCTGATTACAGACTTTCCCGGTTTGGCCACTGCCACCCTCGGGAATTACTGAAATCGGTCTCCCCGGCCGGCTCAGGCCACCGGCCGGAGCCGCTCAAAAAAGCCGGTTGAGGCCGTCGTAGGCCGCTACCCGATAGGCTTCAGCCATGGTCGGATAGTTGAACGTGGTGTTGACGAAATATTTGAGGGTATTTTGCTCACCCGGCTGGTTCATGATCGCCTGGCCGATGTGCACGATCTCCGACGCTTGATAGCCGAAGCAATGCACGCCGAGCACTTCGAGCGTCTCGCGGTGGAACAGGATCTTCAGCATGCCCTGGGGCTCACCGGCGATCTGCGCACGCGCCATGCTCTTGAAGAACGCCTTGCCGACTTCGTAAGGCACCTTGGCCTTGGTCAGTTCGTGTTCGTTCTTGCCGATGGAGCTGATCTCGGGAATCGTGTAGATCCCGGTCGGCACGTCGTTGACGTAGCGCCAGCTGCCGTTGTCAACAATGCTGCCAGCGGCCGAGCGGCCCTGGTCGTGGGCGGCACTCGCCAGGCTTGGCCAGCCGATCACGTCACCGGCACCGTAGATGTTGGTCACGCAGGTGCGGTAGTTCTCGTCGACTTCGATCTGGCCACGGCTGTTGACCTTCACACCGATGTTTTCCATGCCCAGCTTGTCGGTGTTGCCGGTACGGCCGTTGCACCACAGCAAGGCGTCGGCCTTGATCTTCTTGCCGGATTTCAGGTGCAGGATCACACCGTTGTCCAGGCCTTCGACCCGCTCGTACTCTTCGTTGTGGCGCACAGTGATGTTGTTGTTGCTGAAGTGGTAACTCAACGCCTGGGAAATTTCCGAGTCGAGGAAGCTCAGCAACTGGTCGCGGTTATCCACCAGCTCGACCAATACACCCAGGCCGCTGAAGATCGAGGCGTATTCACAGCCGATCACGCCGGCGCCATAGATGATCAGTTTGCGCGGGGTGTGGCCCAGGCTGAGGATGGTGTCGCTATCGTAGATACGCGGGTGGTGGAAATCGATATCCGCCGGGCGATACGGACGCGAGCCGGTGGCGATGATGATGTGCTTGGCCACCAGCTTCTCGACCACGCCGTTGGCGCAGACCACTTCGACGGTTTGCTCGTCGGCGAAGCTGCCGGTGCCGAAGAACAGGTCGACGCGGTTACGGGCATAGAAGCCGGTACGCGATGCAACCTGCTTGGAAATGACTTTTTCAGCGCTCTTGAGCACGTCCGGGAACGAGAACCAGCGCGGCTCACCAATGGCCCGGAACATCGGGTTGGTGTTGAACTGCATGATCTGGCGCACCGAGTGACGCAAGGCCTTGGACGGGATGGTACCCAGGTGGGTGCAGTTACCGCCGACCTGGCGACGGCTATCGACCATCGCCACCTTGCGCCCTGCTTTGGCGGCGTTCATCGCCGCACCTTCTCCAGCTGGGCCGGAACCCAGTACCACTACGTCGTAGTTGTAGACAGCCATGCGTACTCCTCAGAACAGGCCAGGGCGCACGGTTGGGCGCCTGGCTAAATCATGCCGCGGCCAGCGGTCATGAAGGATCAATGTGGCTCAAGTGTGTGAGCCGGGGCACAGTCTATAGAAGGCTCAACGCCGCGCACATTAACCCTTGGTCGCGTCGTAGGCCAGTTTTGCCTTTACTACACAGCGTTCGTTATTGAATTAACCTGTAGGCAAGCACCTTTCAGGACGGGCCATTATGCGACATGTGATTGTTTGTTTATTGCTGATGTTTTCGATCCCGGCGCTGGCGAATGAGGCTGATCGCCTCAAACAGGCCGACTTTCCTGCGCACTCCCGTCAACTGATTCTAAAAAACCAGGCCGTCCTGACCTATTTGTGGGCGGATGTGTATGCCGCAGCGCTGTTCGCCCAACCTGACCTGAGCGCCAAACAGGCCCTGGACCAGCAAAAAGACCTGCGCCTGGAGCTGTATTACTTCCGCGATATCGACCGCAACGATGTCATCAAGGCCGCCACCGCCAGCCTTGAACGCCAGCAAACACCCGCCGCCCTCGCCCGCCTGAAACCTGAACTGGATCAATTGCACAAAAGCTTTCGCAACATCCGCAGCGGTGACCGTTATGCGCTGGACTTCCAGCCTCAACGCGGCCTGAACCTGGAAATCAACGGCACGGTGGTGTTCAGCAGTCGCAATGACGAGTTGGCCAAGGCTTATCTGGGAATCTGGCTGGCACCAAAGGGCTTGTCCGACAGCCTGCGAAACACCCTCCTCAACTGATCGCAAAAACC
>NZ_JAXCIS010000158.1:0-22340 GCF_034044025.1 Pseudomonas sp. SED1 | reverse complement strand
AGCCGTTACCGCAGCAACGGATATGTACACCATCAATCCTCCCCCTCCCCCAACTCCTCAATCATAATTTCCCGCATCCGAAACTTCTGAATCTTCCCCGTCACCGTCATCGGAAACTCATCCACAAATTTGAAATGCTTAGGCGTCTTGAAGTGCGCAATCCGACCCTTGCACCACGTCTGCAGCTCCAGCTCATTGGCCACATGCCCCGGATGAAACTTGACCCACGCCACAATCGCCTCACCATAGCGCTCATCCGGAATCCCGATCACCTGCACATCCGCCACCGCCGGGTGGGTGAAGAAAAACTCCTCCAACTCCCGCGGGTACACATTCTCGCCGCCACGAATAATCATGTCCTTGTTACGCCCGGCAATGCACACGTAGCCGTTTTCATCCATGGTCGCCAGATCGCCAGTGTGCATCCACCCCGCGTCATCAATGGCCTCCCGAGTGCCGTCGGGGTTGTTCCAGTAACCGAGCATCACGCTATAGCCACGGGTGCATAACTCACCCACCTGCCCCCGAGCAACCGTGTTACCCGCCTCGTCGATGATCTTGCTTTCCAGCTGTGGCTGGGTACGACCGACGGTGGTCACCCGCCGCTCAAGGTCGTCATCCGGCCCGGTCTGCAACGACACCGGGCTGGTTTCAGTCATGCCATAGGCAATCTGCACCTCACTAATGTGCATCTCGCTGATGACCCGGCGCATCACTTCGATCGGGCAGGTGGCGCCGGCCATGATCCCGGTGCGCAGGTGTGACAGGTCGAATTCAGCGCGGCGCGGGTGATCGAGCATGGCGATAAACATGGTAGGCACGCCGTAAAGCCCGGTGGCCTGTTCTTCGGCGACGGCGGTCAAGGTCAGCAGCGGGTCGAAACCGTCATTCGGGTAAATCATTGTGGTGCCGTGGGTGATACAGCCCAGGTTGCCCATCACCATGCCGAAGCAGTGGTACAGCGGCACCGGGATCACCAGGCGGTCTTGCGCGGTCAGGCCCAGGCTTTCGCCAACCATGTAGCCGTTATTGAGGATGTTGTGGTGACTGAGGGTGGCGCCCTTGGGGAAGCCGGTGGTGCCGGAGGTGTACTGGATGTTGACGGCTTGATCGAAGTGCAGGCTGGCCTGGCGGGTGTGCAGTCGCTCGGGCGGAATACCCGCGCCGAGCGCCGCCAATTGCGACCAGGGCGTGAACCCCGGGGGCGGGCTGGGATCCAGGCTGATGATGCCGCGCAGGTCGGGCTTCAATTCCTGCAGCATGCCGTGGTAATCGGAGGCTTTGAACGACCCCGCGCACACCAGCCACTGGCAACCGGACTGCTTGAGTACGTACTCCAGTTCGCTGCTGCGATACGCCGGGTTGATATTGACCAGAATCACGCCGAGCTTGGCGCTGGCAATCTGGCTGATGCACCACTCGGCGCAGTTGGGGGCCCAGATGCCCAGGCGGTCGCCGGTTTGCATCCCCATGGCCAGGAACGCACGTGCATGCAAATCAACCGTCTCTGCCAGTTGCCGCCAGGTATAGCGATGCGGTTGATGGCACACGACCAGGGCTTCGCCGTCGGGGTAGCGCGAAACCGTGTGATCGAAGGCTTGGCCGATAGTCATGGCCAGCAAGGCCTTGTCCTGAGAGCCACGGCTGTAGCTCTGATTCGATTGATCCATAACGACCCCTGTTGTCTTTTTTGTAGGTTGACGTAAACGTAAACTACGATTGACAGGCCTGCAACGCAAGTTTACGTTAACGTAAAGGTGATCGCCCTCCCCGGCGCATTGACCACACAAAAACAACGCTAGAAGGTGCCCGTCCATGAGTTACCCCTCCCTGAACTTCGCCCTCGGTGAAACCATCGACATGCTGCGCGACCAAGTGCAGTCCTTCGTGGCCAAGGAGCTGGCGCCGCGGGCTGCGCAGATCGACATCGATAACCTTTTCCCCGCCGACATGTGGCGCAAGTTCGGCGACATGGGCCTGCTGGGCATCACCGTGCCGGAAGAGTACGGCGGTGCCGGCCTGGGCTACCTGGCCCACGTGGTGGCCATGGAAGAGATCAGTCGGGGTTCGGCTTCGGTGGCGTTGTCCTACGGCGCGCACTCCAACCTCTGCGTCAACCAGATCAATCGCAACGGCACCCACGAACAAAAACTCAAGTACCTGCCCAAGCTGATCAGCGGCGAACACGTTGGCGCCCTGGCGATGAGCGAGCCGAACGCCGGTTCCGACGTGGTCTCCATGAAGCTGCGCGCCGATAAACGCGGCAGTGTGTATGTGCTCAACGGCAGCAAGACCTGGATCACCAACGGCCCTGACGCCAACACCTACGTGATCTACGCCAAGACTGACCTCGAAAAAGGTGCCCACGGCATCACCGCGTTTATCGTCGAGCGCGACTCGAAAGGCTTCAGCCGCAGCAACAAGTTCGACAAGCTGGGCATGCGCGGCTCCAACACCTGCGAGCTGTTTTTCGATGACGTCGAAGTACCGGAAGAAAACATCCTCGGCGCATTGAATGGCGGCGTAAAGGTGCTGATGAGCGGCCTCGATTACGAACGCGTGGTGCTCTCCGGGGGCCCGACCGGAATCATGCAGGCCTGCATGGATTTGATCGTGCCCTACATCCACGACCGCAAGCAGTTCGGCCAGAGCATCGGCGAGTTCCAGTTGATCCAGGGCAAGGTCGCCGACATGTATACCCAACTCAACGCCAGCCGCGCCTACCTGTACGCGGTGGCCCAGGCCTGCGAGCGCGGCGAGACCACGCGCAAGGATGCCGCCGGGGTGATCCTGTACAGCGCCGAACGCGCCACCCAGATGGCCCTCGACGCGATCCAGATTCTCGGCGGCAATGGCTATATCAATGAATTCCCGGCGGGCCGTCTGCTGCGTGACGCCAAGCTGTACGAAATCGGTGCCGGCACCAGTGAGATCCGGCGCATGTTGATCGGTCGCGAACTGTTTAACGAAACCCGCTGAACGGAGCGCGCACCATGGCTACCCTGCACACCCAGCTCAACCCGCGCTCGGCGGAATTCGCCGCCAACAGCGCGGTGATGCTCCAACAGGTCGACGCCCTGCATACCCTGCTCGCCCAAGTGCAGCAAGGCGGCGGCGCCAAGGCTCAGGAGCGGCATACGTCCCGAGGCAAACTGTTGCCCCGCGAGCGGATCAATCGCTTGCTCGATCCTGGCTCGCCGTTCCTTGAACTCAGCCAACTGGCCGCTTACCAGGTGTATGGCGAAGACGTGCCGGCGGCCGGGGTGATTGCCGGGATTGGTCGGGTGGAAGGCGTCGAGTGCATGATCGTCGCCAACGACGCCACCGTGAAAGGCGGCTCGTACTATCCACTGACGGTCAAAAAACACCTGCGCGCCCAGACCATCGCCGAGCAGAACCGCCTGCCGTGCATCTACCTGGTGGACTCCGGCGGCGCCAACCTGCCGCGTCAGGACGAAGTGTTCCCGGACCGCGAACACTTTGGGCGGATCTTCTTCAACCAGGCCAACATGAGCGCCCAGGGCATTCCGCAGATCGCCGTGGTGATGGGTTCCTGCACCGCCGGTGGCGCGTATGTCCCGGCGATGGCGGACGAAGCAATCATGGTGCGCCAGCAAGCCACCATCTTCCTCGCCGGCCCGCCGCTGGTGAAGGCGGCGACCGGTGAAGTGGTCAGCGCCGAAGACCTGGGCGGTGCCGATGTGCACTGCAAGATTTCCGGAGTCGCCGACCACTATGCCGACAGCGACGAACATGCGCTGGCCCTGGCCCGGCGCAGTGTGGCCAACCTCAACTGGCGCAAGCTGGGGCAATTGCAACAACGCACGCCGCTGGCACCGCTTTATAGCAGCGAGGAGCTGTACGGCGTGATCCCGGCTGACGCCAAGCAACCGTTCGATGTGCGCGAAGTGATCGCACGGTTGGTGGACGGCTCGGTGTTCGATGAGTTCAAGGCATTGTTCGGCACCACCCTGGTGTGCGGTTTTGCGCACTTGCACGGCTACCCGATTGCGATCCTGGCCAACAACGGCATCCTCTTCGCCGAGGCCGCGCAGAAAGGCGCGCACTTTATCGAACTGGCTTGCCAGCGCGGGATTCCGCTGCTGTTCCTGCAAAACATCACCGGCTTTATGGTCGGCCAGAAATACGAAGCCGGCGGCATCGCCAAGCACGGTGCCAAGCTGGTGACGGCCGTGGCGTGCGCCAAGGTGCCGAAATTCACCGTGATCATCGGCGGCAGCTTCGGCGCCGGTAACTACGGCATGTGCGGCCGCGCCTATGACCCGCGTTTCTTGTGGATGTGGCCCAACGCACGCATCGGCGTGATGGGCGCTGAACAGGCGGCCGGCGTTTTGGTGCAGGTCAAGCGTGAGCAGGCTGAGCGCGCAGGCCAGGGTTTCAGCAGCAACGAGGAAGCCGCGATCAAGCGGCCGATCCTCGACCAGTACGAAACCCAGGGCCACCCCTACTACTCCAGCGCACGGCTGTGGGACGACGGCGTCATCGACCCGTTGCAGACCCGCGACGTGCTGGCCCTGGCCTTGTCCGCCGCGCTGAACGCCCCTATCGAGCCGAGCCGCTTCGGCGTGTTCCGCATGTGACCTGTAGGAGCGAGCTTGCTCGCGATGGTCGTCAATGCTGACGCGGGCAGTCTGGATGAATACGGCGCCCTCAGGTTTTTCGCGAGCAAGCTCGCTCCTACAACATGCATCACATCATCATGGAGCTCCTTACATGAGCGATTTCAATACCCTCGAACTGGTCATCGACCCGCGTGGCTTTGCCACCTTGTGGCTCAGTCGTGAAGCCAAGAACAACGCGTTCAACGCCGAAATGATCCGCGAATTGATCATTGCCCTGGATCAGGTGCAAGGCGACCCGGCCCTGCGCTTCCTGGTACTGCGTGGGCGCGGCAAACACTTCAGCGCCGGTGCTGACCTGGCCTGGATGCAGCAGTCGGCTGAGCTGGATTACCACACCAACCTGGATGACGCTCGGGAACTGGCGGAGCTGATGTACAACCTCGCCAAACTGAAGATCCCGACGCTGGCGGTGGTTCAGGGCGCGGCCTACGGCGGTGCTCTCGGGTTGATCAGTTGCTGCGACATGGCAATTGGCGCCGATGATGCGCAGTTCTGCCTGTCGGAAGTACGCATTGGCCTGGCGCCGGCGGTGATCAGCCCGTTCGTGGTGCAGGCGATCGGTGAGCGGGCTGCCCGTCGCTATGCCCTCACGGCGGAGCGCTTTGGCGGTCAGCGGGCGCGGGAAATCGGGCTGCTGGCGGAAAGTTATCCCGCTGATGATTTGGACGTACACGTCGAATTGTGGATTACCAATCTGCTGCTCAACAGCCCGGCGGCCATGCGCGCCAGCAAGGACCTGCTACGGGAAGTCGGCCACGGCGCGCTGACGCCAGCGTTGCGTCGCTATTGCGAAAACTCCATCGCCCGGATCCGCGTCAGCGCCGAAGGCCAGGAAGGCTTGCGCGCCTTTTTGCAAAAACGCGCGCCCAATTGGCAGCCTCAGGAGCCGCGTTCATGAAGACGCTTACCACTGTATTGGTGGCCAATCGCGGCGAAATCGCCTGCCGGGTGATGCGCACCGCCAAGGCCATGGGTTTGACCACCGTGGCCGTGCACAGCGCCACGGACCGCGACGCGCGGCATGCCCGCGAAGCGGATATCCGCGTTGACCTGGGCGGCAGCAAGGCCGCCGACAGTTACCTGCAAGTCGACAAATTGATCGCCGCGGCCCAAGCCAGTGGCGCCCAGGCGATTCACCCGGGTTATGGGTTTCTTTCGGAGAACGCAGGGTTTGCCCGCGCGATTGAAGCGGCCGGGCTGATCTTCCTCGGCCCGCCCGCCTCGGCCATTGATGCCATGGGCAGTAAATCTGCCGCCAAGGCGCTGATGGAAACCGCCGGTGTGCCGTTGGTGCCCGGCTACCACGGTGACGCCCAGGACCTGGAGACCTTTCGCCAGGCGGCTGAGCGTATCGGTTACCCGGTGTTGCTCAAGGCCACGGCAGGCGGTGGCGGCAAAGGCATGAAAGTGGTCGAGGACGTCAGCCAACTGGCCGAAGCCCTGGCCTCGGCGCAGCGTGAAGCGCTGTCCTCGTTTGGCAACGCGCAGATGCTGGTAGAGAAGTATTTGCTCAAGCCGCGCCACGTGGAAATCCAGGTGTTTGCCGACCAGCACGGCCATTGCCTGTACCTGAATGAGCGTGATTGCTCGATCCAGCGTCGCCATCAAAAAGTCGTCGAAGAAGCCCCCGCGCCGGGCCTGAGTGCCGAGCAGCGCAAAGCCATGGGCGAAGCAGCGGTGCGTGCCGCCCAGGCCATCGGTTACGTGGGCGCGGGCACTGTAGAGTTTCTGCTGGACGCCCGGGGCGAGTTTTTCTTCATGGAGATGAACACCCGGCTGCAGGTGGAACACCCGGTAACCGAGGCAATCACCGGCCTGGACCTGGTGGCCTGGCAGATCCGTGTGGCTCAGGGCGAGCCACTGCCGATGACTCAGGAGCAAGTGCCGCTGCTGGGGCATGCGATTGAAGTACGTTTGTACGCCGAGGACCCGGCCAATGATTTCCTGCCAGCCACCGGGCACCTGGCGTTGTACCGCGAATCCACGCCAGGGCCGGGGCGCCGGGTGGACAGCGGTGTCGAGCAAGGCGACAACGTCTCACCGTTCTACGACCCGATGCTGGGCAAGCTGATTGCCTGGGGCGAAGACCGCGAGCAGGCGCGCCTGCGGTTGCTGGGGATGCTCGATGAGTTTGCCGTGGGTGGCCTGAAGACCAACCTGGGCTTTTTGCGGCGCATCATCGGCCATCCGGCGTTTGCGGCGGCTGAACTGGATACCGGGTTTATCCCGCGTTATCAGGATGAGCTGCTACCTGCACCAGGCGATCTGAGCGATGAGTTCTGGCAGGCAGCAGGCCAGGCGTTCATGCAGACCCAACCGAGCAGTGATTCCAGTTCGCCTTGGGCAGACATGCGCGGCTTTCGCGCCGGGTTGCCGGCCGAGGTTTCCCTGCATTTGAGCTGCAACGGCCAGGATCGCCTGGTGATGCTGCAAGCCGGCGTTAACCCGCCACAGTTGCGTGGCGAGCAGTTGCTGATCGACCAGCAAGGCGTACGCCGCTCCCATCTGGCGGTCCGCGAGGGCGGCCGTGTGTTTCTGCGTTGGGATGGCGAGGTGCATAGCGTCAGCCTGTTCGACCCGATTGCCGCCGTCGACGCCAGCCAGTCCCATCAGGGCGGCCTGACCGCGCCGATGAACGGCAGCATCGTGCGGGTGCTGGTGGAGGTCGGGCAAACGGTTGAAGCCGGTACGCAGTTGGTGGTGCTGGAAGCCATGAAGATGGAACACAGCATCCGCGCGCCCCATGCCGGCGTGGTCAAGGCGCTGTACTGCCAGGAAGGTGAAATGGTCGGTGAAGGCAGCGCCCTGGTGGAACTGGAAGCCGCGAGCTAAAACCTCGTGACCGCCTGCACCACCACGCCGATGATCCGGCATTCTTCGCTGAAGAGCATTTTCGGGTAGGTCGGGTTGAGCGGTACCAGGTAAAGCTGGCCGCTTTGCTTCACCAGTTTGCGCAAGGTCGCCTGGGGATTGAATGCCCATTGGGCCACCACTAGCTTGCCGGGTTCGACCTTGATGGCCGGGTCCACCAGAACCATCATGCCCTCGCGGATACTCAAGCCGCTGGGGGCAGCCATGGCATCACCGATCACCCGCATCCAGAACGCTTTGCCACGGGCGTGATAGTCGCTCATCTGGAAACGGGCAGCGTTGTAAGGCCGAGATTCTTCCTGCACTTGGTACGCTCCCTTTCCGTCGCTCAGCGGGTACCGGTAATTCGGGTTGTAGTGCGGCACTGGCTCCAATTCCTGCTCCACCGGTGCAAGCGCTTTTTCGCGAATCACCAGCGCCACCTCGAGATAATCGAGGCCCAGTTCCTGCATCACCCGGTTCATGTCGGCGAGGCTTGGCACCCGGCGCTTGTTCAGCCAGTGGCCGACTCCGCCCTGAGACATGCCCAGGCGCGACGCCAGTTGGTCCTGCGTGACCTTGCGGTCTTTCATGCTGGCCTTGACCAACGCTATCCACTTATCCATGGGGCCTGACAATACGTTGTGTAGTCACAACGACAATAAACAGTTTGTAGTAATCAATAAAACGCCATAAATACGATTAGTACTAATATCGGTTGCAGGCTTTCGACATCCACCCAGAGCACCGACCTTTATGACGACAACCCCGTATTCCCTGCCCGAAATCTGCGATGAAGACGAACTGCTGTTCATGCGCAGCAGCGGCGCCGCCCAGCGCGCACTGGACTATTACTTGAAAGAGGATGGCACGCCGCCCGCCGTTGACGACACCCTGTTCGCGGTCAAGCCAGGCATCAGCGACGAGGAAGCCCTGGTCCACGCCTCCGACCTGCTGCGCAGCGCTGCGGCCACCGCGTACGAATCGGCAAACAGCGCCCACGGCAGCAGCCGGGACCTGGCGTTTTCAGTGGTCTATTTGATTGATATGGCGAAGGTGATGGTGGAGCGGTCGCTGCGGGTTTCGGCGAGGGACACCGAACAGTCGGCCAGGATGTAACAGACGCGAAGGAAAAATATTTCTATCTGAGGGATAAAAACATTTGACTTGCAAATGATAATGATTATTATTGGACCTAGCTGATCGCGAGATCAGTCGATAGACCAAGAGACCTTAGGTCGGACTCTTGGAATATCTCCTCATCAGGCTAATCACGGTTTTTGACCCGGCTCTTTGGCCGGGTCTTTTTTTTGCCAGTTTTTCCTGGCGTGGCTTCAGGCTAATGAAGACTGTGTGTTGCTTGATGGCGCGCATGGTAGCAAAAGACCATCGCCAAAAGAAAGTCGATCGAGCGCTCTAGGCCGGTTCTTCCCAAAATAGCACTTGAGAATCAATCTCATAGATTCTAAGCTGCTGCGGCGTCAAGGACGACGCCCCCTCTATTCCCCGCAAAAATTGCATCCAGGCTTTACCCCGCTCCGGTGTAAAATGCCCGCCACAACACTCATATTCAGGCAACCAGACTATGACCGTGGCCTTGACCTCTATCAAGATCAGCACCGACTTCGACAGCGGCAATATCCAGGTGCTCGACGCCAGTGATGCCCACCAGTTGCTGCTGGCTATCAAGCCCGATACGCGCAGCCAGCACTTCCAGTGGTTCCACTTCAAGGCCGAAGGCATGCACGTGGGCCACACCCACACGTTCCGCCTGAGCAACGCGGGCCATTCTTCCTACAAGCACGCGTGGAGTGGCTACAACGCAGTAGCGTCCTACGACCATATCAACTGGTTTCGGGTGCCCACCCGCTTTGATGGCGAGACACTGCACATCACCCTCGAAACCCGTGAAAAACAAGCCTGGTTCGCCTACTTCGAACCCTACAGCCGCGAACGCCACGACTGGCTGATCGACCAGGCGCTGAACCGCGCCGGCACGCACTTGCTGGCCACCGGCAAAAGTGTCGAAGGCCGTGATATCCCACTGCTGCGCCGTGGCAAAGGCGAAGCCGGCAAGCGCAAGGTCTGGATCATCGCCCAGCAGCACCCCGGCGAACACATGGCCGAATGGTTTATGGAAGGCGTCATCGAACGCCTGCAACAGGACGGTGACACCGAGCTGAAAAAACTGCTGGCCGCCGCCGATCTTTACCTCGTGCCGAACATGAACCCCGATGGCGCGTTCCACGGCCATCTGCGCACCAACGCCATGGGCCAGGACCTCAACCGCGCCTGGCAAAGTGCGAGCCAGGAGATCAGCCCGGAAGTGCTGTTCGTGCAGCAGCAAATGGAAAAATACGGCGTCGACCTGTTCCTGGATATCCACGGCGACGAAGAAATCCCCTACGTGTTCACCGCCGGTTGTGAAGGCAACCCCGGCTACACACCGCGCATCGAGCAGTTGGAGAAACACTTGCGCAGCCACTTGAGCGGCCTCACCCGCGACTTCCAGACCGTGCACGGCTACACCCGCGACCTGCCGGGCGAAGCCAACATGACGTTGGCGTGCAACAGCGTCGGCGAGAAGTTCGATTGCCTGTCGCTGACCCTGGAAATGCCCTTCAAGGACAACGACGACGCGCCCAACCCCCTCACCGGCTGGTCGGGCAAACGTTCGATGCAATTGGGCAAGGATGTGCTGAGCAGCGTGGCGGATATCGTCGGCGTATTGCGCTAACCCTCCACTGTCCCCGACGACGGCGGCACCACGGCTGCCGTCGTCGGGCAAAGCTTCAGTCCTTGGTCCCGGTCATGCTTTGCAGCACGCCGTCACGCCGGATCAAACCGTGGAACAGCGCCGCCGCCAGGTGCAGCAGCACCGTCAGAAACAGCAAATAAGCCAGGTAACCGTGAGCCTTGCGCAACACCGCAAACAGCGGCGCATTCGCCCCCACCAGTGCCGGCAATTGCACCGAGTTGCTGAGCATCACCGGATCACCGGCCGCCGAAATCATCGCCCAGCCCAACAGCGGCAATACCAGCATCAACGCATACAGCACCACATGGGACGCCTTGGCCGCCAGCACTTGCCACAGCGGCAAGTCCGCCGGAAGCGGCGGCTGACGGGTGGAAAACCGCACCACCAAGCGCACGATCACCAGCGCCAGGATCGCAATCCCCAACGGTTTGTGCAGGTGGATCAGCCACTCGTGGCGTTCCGATACCGAGGCCACCATGCCCGCGCCGATAAACAGCATGGCGATGATCATCAACGCCATCAGCCAATGCAGCAGCCGCGCCAGTGGAGCGAAAAACCGGGGTTGGGCATTCATGGCTTCGACTCCTGAGGGGCGCTGTGCAACTGGCTGACTTCGCTGGTGCGACGCAGGTAGGAACTGGCGTACGCCGCCGAACGGGCAGCCAGCAGCGGGTCATTCGAGGCTTCGATACCGCTCGGCAGAACCAGTGGATCAAAGTTGATGTCGCGGCAATCGCCGTCCATTTGCGGCTGGCTGCTTTCCAGCACCAGGGTGCCGGCGTTCAATACTTTGTGCTCACCGGTCCAGGTCTTGCTGGCGTCATCCACCGGGTCTCCCGGGTTGGCCAGGGTGACGTTCAACTGCCAGCGCAGCGGCCCGGCCACCAGGCGCTGGGCCAGGTCTTTTTCGAGGAAATCGCTGCCGGCGGGCGCCGTGGCCCCCGCTGCATCCTGGCTTTGGGGCACGACGCCCCAGCGCACGGCCTGGCGTTGACCGCTGGCGTTTACCAGGTAGAACGCGTTGATCCCGTTATAGGTCTCGGTGGCGTAGCTGGCGGAAGGCTTGGCGGTCTTGACCCAGGCCAGGAACGGCGCGGTCTCGGGATGCGCCGCGAAGAACGCCGGCATACCTGCCGGGTTCGGCTTGCCAGTGGCCGGGTCAGGTGCGCCAGCCTTGAGCATCTCAAAGAAGGCCTCAGGCGTGCCCACCGGGAACACCGGCATGCTGTTCATCCCCGTGCGCCATTGCTGGCCGTTGGCCAAGCTGAATTGCAGGGCAAAACTGCGGATCGGCACGCTGCTGTCCGGCGCATACGGGTTACCGCTGGGCAGCGCAAAGCGCCCGATCACCGGGGTGCGCGCTTCGCTGAATACCTGGGCACTGGAGTACTGGCGCGCCTCGGGGCTGCTCTCGAAATAACCGGCCACGCACACGCCCTTGGCGTGGTTGCGACGGTAACCAGGGTGCAGGCCGTTGTTGGTTTCCAGGGCGTTGACCAAGGTTTTTGGGCGCAAGCGTTGTGGGTCGAGGCTGCCGTTAACGTAGGCAAACGCCCCGGCCACAACCGCAACCACCACGCCGATGCTGGCCAACCGAATTATCAGGCTTGCGGTGCTCAGCGGCGGACGGGGCGGTGATGAGTGATCTACCATGAAATAACTCCAGGGCCAGGGGCCTTGAGTGGGTGAAACATAAGGTCGGAACACTTGGGACGAACGCCAGCGCACTCTATTCCCTGGCCTGCTGTTTATTTTTATTGGCCTGGAATAACCTCCAACGCCGGACGTCTTCCTAGTCCCAGCGTAGTGACTAGCCAGAATCCCATGCACGAACTCGACGAACAGTTACGTGAACTCATCCCCAGGCTGCGGCGATTTGCCGTGTCCCTCACGCGTAACACCAGCAGTGCCGATGACCTGGTGCAGGCGAGCCTTGAACGCGCGATCATCAGTTGGGCCGACAAACGCCTCGAAGGCGACTTGCGCGCCTGGCTGTTCTCGATCCTCTACCGGCAGTTTCTCGATGCCCATCGACGTTCCCGGCGGTACACGCGCATGCTGGAATTTTTCACCGGCCGCGATGATTCGCAGCCGTCGGTCGAGCGCACCGTCATCGCGCAATCGACCCTGCAAGCCTTCGATAAATTGAACACCGAGCAACGTGCCCTGCTGCTGTGGGTTTCGGTGGAAGGCTTGAGCTACAAAGAAGTCGCCGACATCCTTGAGGTGCCCCTGGGCACCGTGATGTCTCGCCTGTCCCGCGCACGCCAGGCTCTGCGCCAGCTCAGCGACGGCGAAATCACCAGCCCTGCCCTGCGGATACTCAAATGATCAGCTTGCCTCCCAGCGAACGCGATTTGCATGCCTACGTCGATCACCAGCTCCTGGACGCTGACCGCCGCCAGCTCGAAACCTGGCTGGCAGCCCACCCGGACGTCGCCGTCCAGGTGCACGCCTGGCAACAGGACGCGCAGCACCTGCGGGCGTCCTTGAGCGGCTTGCTGCAACAGCCGGCCAACCCTGAGCTGGACCCGGCCCTGATCCGTCAGCGAGTCAAACGCCAGTCACGCCGCCATCTCGCGACGGCCGCCATGCTGTTGATTGCCGTCAGTGTCGGCGGGCTCGGTGGCTGGCAGGCCCGCCAGGCCACCCTCCTCGAGAGCATGGCGCCCATGAGCGACGCAATGCAGGCCTACCGCCTGTTTGCCCAGGACGGCATCCTGCCCGCCGACTACCACGTGCAAGGCGGTGGCGACATGCAAGGCTGGCTCGACCGTTACTTCAACCAGGCCTACCGCCTGCCGGACCTGAGCCAGGCCGGGTTCAAGGCGGTCAGTGGGCGCCTGCTCAGCACCGAACAAGGCGCCGCAGCCATGGTGCTGTATGAAGACCCCCAAGGGCGACGCATCAGTTTCTATATCCGTCCGCCGGGCCCGGAAAACAAATTTCTGCCCCGTGGCAGCCGCAGTGCCGACGGGCTGCAGGCCGAATACTGGTCGGGCGCGGGCTACAACTATGCGATGGTCAGCCCGCAAGACCCGTCGACCACGCAGATGCTCAAGCAGACGATGCGCTTTTAGAAACCTACATCCAGCACCACGTTGTCGACGTAGACGCCCGCCGGCGGTGTGGCCTGGTTGGTATAGATCGCCGCGTTGTAATTGAACACCTGGCTGCCGGTGCCCAGGCCATTCCCGGGATTTACCTCAGCCGTGGAGCTGGCGCGCCGGGCGGTGCTCACGCTGCCCCAGCGGGTGGTGGTGGCGCTTTTGAAAATGTCGTAATTCAGGAAATTGCTGCCAGAAACCATCCGCCGCTGCCCACCCACACTCACCGGGTTCTGGCCGTCGCTGATGCCCACGGTGTAGGCGCTGCCCTTGGTGCAGGCAATCGTGGCCTGCCCGGTCACATTGGAAAAACCACTGATCACCGGCGCGCTGCCGAAGCTGATGTTGGGCGCGGTGATCTGGCAGTCGTTGCTCACCGTCATGCTGACCGTCAGGGAAGATGTGCCCGAGCCGGAATCCCGGAAGACACACAGCGACCCAACCCCCAGCACCGAGCAATAGTTCCAGACCCAGGCGATGCTGAGTGTCTCCGTGTAGAGGCCGGCCGCCACGTTGCTGCCGGTGATCGAGCTCAGGTAAAGCGGCAAGGTCTTCGTGCCCGGCCCGGAAACCAGGCCAACGCTTTGGGCAATGCCCGTCGCGCCGAAATCGAATTGGGTGCCACGGTTGATCGGGTAACTGGTGCTGTTGTTGCCGTAAATCGTATAACCGATGACATCCCCGGTAGGGCCGACCATGCCGCTGGTGGCCGAGGTGATGGTTGCATAGAAGTGATCACTCGCTGCCAGCAGCGAAATCAACGTGGCCCCGCAGTTCAAGCCTGCGTTGGTGGTGGAACTGGTCTGGGGGGCGGTGCGCACCGTCATCGAACTGATCGAGCCAAAGCTGGCCGGCGACGTAGCTCCCGGCGCCGAACACGCGGCCATACCCTGTGCCGAAAACCCCAGCCCCGCCAGCCCCAGCAGTCCAACTATCCATTCCTTGCCCCTCACACTCACACTCCTTATTTCATTGGCAAACCAGCGGCCCGATCAGCGGCACCTGCTCCTCGTTGATATCCAGATCAAACGTTGCCTGGCAGGTACGGCCCTCACCCACAGTGACTTGCAAGGTGTTGTGGGCCGCCAGGTTCTCTAGGTACACCAGGCCCTCCCAACCCACCACCGCCCGCGCCCCGGTCTGCTCATGGCGAACCTGGCTGCCCAGGGGCAGGTCCTGATGCTGGGCATCCACCAGGGTGATACTGGCCGCGATCACCCGGCGCACCGGGAACTCCAGCAGGTAGCCGCTGCCGCGACGCACCGCCACGCGTTGCTCGACATTCGGGGTCTGCACGTTGACCGGTAGGTTCAGCGGGTCGATTTCATACTTGCCGCGGTAATAAGCGCTGCTCCACGGCACCAGCAGATGCCCGTTGCGATCGGTTTCACCCACCAACTGGTTTTCATAGAGCACCGGCACCCCGGCATAGCCGTCGGTGCTCACCACCACAAACGCGTCATTGACCCGGTTGGCCGCGAACACTTGCTTGTCCATCCACACCAGCGAGCCGCTGGCATCCGCCCAACGGGTCTCGGCGTCGCTGCTGCCATACACGCCTGCCTGCAATTGCACCGACTGCATGCGCCAGGTCAGGTCGGCCTGGCGATAGGCCGGCCCGTCGCCACTGGCATACCCCAGGTTGTAGCCAACGCCGCCTTCGGACGGCACCGCCCGGCTGTAGTTGACCCGCTGGCGACTCTCGCCGGCCTGGCTGCGCTCGTTGCTCAGGGCCAGGCTGCCGTAGATGTCAAACGGGATGACCAGCTGCGCCTGCATGGCCCAGTTGCTGTCACCGACCTCGCGGTTGGCCGACAGGTAGAAACTGGTGTTGCGCCACAGCTGTTTGCTCCAGGTGAGGTTCATCAGCCGGGTGCGGGAGTCATCGGCCGCCTGCACATCGAAATAGCCGGCACCGATGCTGCCGAAATCGTTGAGGTTCAGGCTCAGGGTCACCTGCTCACTGCGTTTGCTGAGGCTCGCATAAGGGGTGTCGACCAGGGTCAGGTCGGCGTACTGGTCGCGGCGCTCTACCCGCTGGTAAGACAGGCTGTAGCGTTGGTTGCTGTATTGATAACCGAAGCTCAGTTGCTGGCCGGTCTCGCCGTCAAACTGGCTTTGGCTGAGGGCCGTGTTGAGCACCCCGAAGTTGCCCAGCCGCACGTTGCCGCCGAGCCCGCCCAGGGTCAGGTCGCCCGAGGCTTCGGCATGGCTTTCCAGGGTGAAGTAGTCCGACACCCCGTATCGAAACGTGCCGCTGGCCACGCCGGGGCCGTAGCCAAAATCCCGAATGGTGTAGTCCCTGCGCAAATTACCGGCCGCCACCGAAAAGTCCGACAGGCCTTTTTGCAGCAAGGTACTGGTGACGTAGAACGGCACCGTGGTTGAAACCTGCCGACCCAACGCATCGGTGGTGACGACCACCGCTTCGCCGGCACCGTTGATAAACGGCACGTTGGTCAAGGTGTAGGGGCCTGGCTGCAGGTCGGCGCTGCTGGATTTGTAGCCGTTGATAAACAGGTCCACCGACGACGGCACCGCCGCCTCCCCGGCAAACTGCGGCAAGGGATAAGTCACCAGGTCCGGGCGTACACCGAAGTCTCGCGACACTTGCACCCCGCCCAGGCGCACCGAACTGCTCCACGGCAACGCGCCGCTGATCACGTCGCCCGCCTCGTAGGTCAGCAGGCGTTCATCGTCGGAAAAGCGCCAGGTGGTGTCATAGCGCCGGTAGCCATTGTCCAGGGTACTGCCGCTGGTCTGGCCGCCAAAGGTGGTGCGGTACTGGCCGGTATTGGACAACGTGCCCCACGTGTCGAACAACCGCACTTCGTTGAAGATACCCAGGTAAGTGCCGGCATCATCGGTGTCATTCAAGTAGGCGTCGTAGTTGAGCAATGCACCAAAACTGGTGAGCGCCTGGGTGCGCGGGTAGTTATTGCGGTTGCCGATGAACTGCGCCGGCAACCACGCCGGCGGTACTGTCAGCATCAGGCGCTGGCCCTGGCTGTCGTAATCGGTGTGCAAGTCGGGCACCTGGTCCAGTGCGACTTCAGTGGTGATGCCGGCCGGCAGCTTCATGCCGATATCCCGTAAGGTCGCCGCCGGCAAAAACAAGCCGCCGGCGCGTTGATCCACGGCGACCACCCGGCCGGTATCCAACTGGTTGACCACCAGTTCGAGGAACAACTGTGCATCGGCCACAGCCTCCATGTTGCTGGGGGGCGGCGGCAGCGGCGCGGCCATGCCAAGCGGCGCAAGCGCCAGGCCAGACAGGCCGCCCACCCACACCGATCGCCATCGAATACGAGCCCGTTCATGGCTCACCAAGGCATTGTGTCCATCAATGGACATCTCCATCCGTTAAGATCAAGGGCGACTCCATGCCCTATTCCATTGCGTTACCGTCCCGGTGCAAGGTTCTCCAGTTGCGTTGCGCCATTGACCCGTACCTGCAACGGCTGGTCGCCCGCGACACCTTCCGGCACCGGCCAGCGCATGGTTGCGCCCGGCAGCACGTAGCCCAGCAAGCCGTCCACCAGCGGCCGGGTTTGCCCGCCCTGCTTGAATGCCACATCGGTCAGCCGCGCATGCACGGCGCCCTGGTTGCGCATCTCCACATAGTTGCGCCCGCCCACCGTGACTTTCTTCCAGCTCAGCTCCGGCTTGCCCGCACCCTTGGGGTCGCGCTGGCGGGTCGCGTCGTCCTTGCTCCACAGGCCTGCGCCGTAGGCGAACAAGGGCACCGAATAGCGCATCTGAAAGCGGATTGCGGCGGCCGTCTTGCCATCGGCGGCAGGCGTTTCAGGCACGGCGCCAGGAATTTCGTCGATGATGATCCGATACGCCAGCTCCTGGCCCGGCGGTATTTCTCGCGTGCGGGTCAGGCGCACCAGTTGCTTCTGCCCCGGCTCGATCTTCGCCACCGGCGGGCTGCCGATCACGTCGCGCTGGTTCTGGTATTGCTCGTCGAAACCGCCCTGGCTCCAGGCAAATACCCGGATCTGCAGGTTGGCGGTCTCTGTACCGCGGTTCTCCAACCACAAGGCGCTGGCCTGTTGATCGGCTTCCAGCACCGGGTCAATGGGCCAGATCAGCACCGAGCTGGCGGCCTGGACCTGCCCGGCGCCCAATGCCACCAAGCCGATAAAACCCGCGACCCAATACCGCCGGGAAGCTGCAAACATAGATTCCACTCCTCATGCCAATCGCCTTACCAGGACAGCTGCACCTGCAGCACGTCGCTGTACGTCCCCCCAGGCTGATTACCCGGTAACACCACCCGGCCGTAAATCGGCAGGGTTATATTGTTTGCGTTGCTATAGGCCACGCTGACGCTTTGACTGATCCCCAGGCTCTGACTGAACGCCGCGTCCCGAAACAGCTGATACGCCACTTGGGCACTGCCGCTATTGAGCTGCATGCGCCGGCCACTGACGTTGTGCAAACCACCATCCACGGTCATGTTCAAGGTGACTCCCGGCGTGCACTGCAGCGTGACCCCGCCGCTCAGCGCCACCGACACCGTGCTGGTGGACAACGATGAATAGCTGCCGAACGCCAGGCTGCCGTAATTCGTGCCACCGCCCACCACCAGGCAGCCTGCGGCAATCGTCGCGCTGACCTGGATTGCCTGGGTAGTCACCGCCAGCAACGACAACGGCATCCCCCAACCCGTGAGGACCGCCAGCACCGCCCAGCAGGTCCGTTTCATGGCACTAGAACGTCAGTTGCACGGACACCGTATCGGTATAGGTACCGGCCGGCAGCCCTACCTTGCCCACGGCCTGGCCGTAGATATTCACGGTTTGCGCAACCCCCGTGCTCGCGCCTACGTTGATGGTTCCGTTGATCGCCAGGAGCGTCGAATGCCCGGTGTCGGTGTAGAAGTCATACGGCACATAGTTGGCAACACCGTCGTACAGCGCCCGGGTGCCGCCGGTGGACTGGCCGTCATGGGAGCCGG
The DNA here is from genome assembly GCF_034044025.1 of Pseudomonas sp. SED1. NCBI lineage: Bacteria > Pseudomonadati > Pseudomonadota > Gammaproteobacteria > Pseudomonadales > Pseudomonadaceae > Pseudomonas > Pseudomonas sp. SED1. Next base: position 4,016 of record NZ_JAXCIS010000158.1, on the reverse strand, counting down.
CGCCGACGGTGATCACCGGCGAGGTGCCCGACGAACACTGGATCGACAACGCGCCCCCGCCACCGCCCAGCACTTGGCCGGACTGGGTGGTGAACTGGCTGTTGGTGGTGCCGAAATTGATCGTACCGAAGTTCAAACCGGTGGTGCCGCCCACGCCGTTGACCAGGCAGCTGTTGGTCAGGATCAACGTGGAGCTGATCTGCCCGGTGACCGTGGTGGCCGCTTGGGCGCCCGACACCCACACCAGTGCGATTAATGGAAAAACTGCTTTAGATACAAGTGCATGCATGATGTCCATCCTCATGATTTACCAATCCAGAGTCACCGTCAGGGTGTCTGTGTAGATGCCGGCCGGTAGGGCCCTGGTATTCGCCACCACCGAGCCGAATACCGGGATCGGTACCTGTGCGCCCTTGGTCACGACGAAATTGCGTTGCTGGCCGATGCTGTAGGTGCTCAGGCCTGCGGGGTCGGCCGACAGCCGATACGGTATGGTTTGCCGGCCATTGCTCAGGCGCCGGGTGGTGCCATCGCCATGGGCGCCACCGTCGATGGTCACGGTGAAGCTGCTCACCACCGAAGGGTTGCAGGACACCGCCAGCGCCGCCTTGTCGCCATCACTGATGCCTGCGCCCAGGCCCTTGTCCCAGGTAGGCCCGTGGCTGCCGAAATCCAGCAAGGCCGAGCCGCCATCCGGGCTCACCGGCGCGCTTTCGGTGCCCTTGCTTACCTGGCAACTGGCGGTGATCACCAGCCGTGCATGAATCTGCCCGGCCACCGCCGCCTGGGCGTCCTCGGCCAGCAGCAACAGGCCGCCCAGCGCCACGCAGGCCAGGCCGCGGCTTACCATGTCACCGTCACTTTGAGCAGGTCGGAATAGCGGCCCACGGCGGGAATGTCCTTGAGCGGTTCGATGCGTCCGTAGAGGGGCAAGTCCACGGTGCCGGAGTCGGGCACGCGCCCACTCACCGGCACGTCCACAGCCAGGGGGATGCGGCGCGCGGCGTCGGCATAAATTCGGTAGGGGATGGGCTTGATCGAAGGGGTTGCGGCGCCCAGGTAACGCACTTCGCCGACGCCGCCATGCAGGCCGCCGTCGACACGCATCTGATACGGCGTGTCCGGGTTGCACTCAAGGCGTGGTTGGCGCTGGCTGATCAAGGCTGCACTCAACGGACCTGCCGGGTCATCCAGGCGGGCGCCGCTGCCAAAATCCAGCACACCGAGCTGCTCGATACCTGCTTCGCGCGTGGTGCCGACCAACTGGCACCCCCGCTGCACGTCGATGCGCACTTCAACCTGGAGCTGAGCGCCATAAACCGTGTTGCAGAGCATCGCGCTCATGATTGCCAAGACTGCTTGTCCCTTCACTGCCCCAAATCCTTATACAGGGGTGACTGCTGTGTATGAGGTTAGTCACTTGAGGGGAATCCGCCAGTCAAGTCGTTGTTTTGGATCCATTCAGCCATGCCTTTTCCAGATAGCTCACCCTGTGCTTCTCTATTGGTCAAACCGCAACCGGCGCTCTAAAGTGGGCGACCACCGAAACACAGAGTGACTGACATTGGCTGCTTTACCGCCCCTGCTCAAACGGTTGCTGGGTAAACCGGCGGCCACCGACGCCGACCCCGGCATCGCGACTTTTTTTCAAGGCAAGGCCCGGCAACAGGGCTATACCCTCAGCCCCAGCCAGTTGCAGGTCATCGAGACCATGGCCCGACAAACCGCGCACCTGCTGGCCGGGCGCCCTACCCGCAGCCTGTACCTGCACGGCGCCGTGGGCCGGGGCAAAAGCTGGCTGCTGGACGGGTTTTTCCAGGCACTGCCGATGGCCGAGAAGCAGCGCGTGCACTTCCACGACTTCTTCGCCCACCTGCACCGCGGCATGTTTACCCATCGCCAGCAGCGCGATGCCCTGGGCGTGACCCTGGATGAACTGCTCGATGGCTGCCGCGTGCTGTGCTTCGACGAGTTTCACGTGCACGACATCGGCGACGCGATGCTGATCAGCCGACTCTTCAAGGCGCTGTTCCGGCGCGGGGTGTGGGTGCTGGTGACCTCCAATTACCCGCCTGCCGGGCTGTTGCCGAACCCGTTGTACCACCAGCGATTCAAGCCGGTGATCGAGCTGATCAGTGCGCGCATGGACGTGATGGAAGTCAGTGCCCCCCAGGATTATCGCGGCCTGGCCCAGGCCCATGGCGATCAGCGCTTTACGGCAGGCCGGTTCGTCTGGCCCGGCACACCTGCGCAACGCGAGGCCCTGGGCCTGCCGTCAGCGGATCACCTACCACTGAGCCTGGCGGTCGGTGCCCGGCAACTGATTGCCCGCAGGCATCAGGGCCGCAGCATCGCCTTCACCTTCAGCGACCTGTGCGAACAACCGACCGCGGTCATGGACTACCTGCAACTGTGCCGCGACTATGACCATTGGATCATCGACGGCCTGCCGCATCTGGCGGAGTGCCCAATTGCCACCCAGCAACGGTTCATCAACCTGGTGGACGTGCTCTACGACCAGGACAAACACTTAGTGCTCATCGGCGAGCAGCCGCTGGAAGAATCCCTCAGTGGCCAGGCGATCGACTTGGCCCGCACCGCCAGCCGCCTGGGGCAGTTGCAGAAGATCGGGCCGCAACCCGCTATCATGAGCGCCATTCACGCCCCTATTGCCGAGTGACGCGCCGTTCATGGATACCCTTGCCCAACTCAAGGCCGGCCAATTGGCCGGTATCAAACGCCTGGACCTGTCCTGCGGACTGACCGAGTTCCCCCGGGAAATCTTCGACCTGGCCGACTCCCTGGAAATCCTCAACCTCACCGGCAACGCCCTCAGCAGCCTGCCGGATGACCTGCACCGCCTGCCCCATTTGCGTGTGCTGTTCTGTTCGGAAAACGCCTTTACCGAACTGCCGGAATGCCTGGGCCAATGCGCGCAGTTGAGCATGATTGGCTTCAAGTCGAACCAGATCAGCAGTGTGCCGGCGGCATCGCTGCCGCCACTGCTGCGCTGGCTGATCCTCACTGATAACCGCATCAGCCAGTTGCCGAGCGAGCTGGGTGAACGGCCGTTGCTGCAAAAACTGATGCTGGCCGGCAACCACCTGGAGCAGTTGCCGCCGAGCCTCGCCCAGTGCAAAAACCTCGAACTGATCCGCATCGCCTCCAACCGCCTGACCCGTCTGCCCGACTGGCTGCTGACCTTGCCGAGCCTGACCTGGCTGGCCTACGCCGGCAACCCGGTAGAAATGGCCGCGGAAGAGGCCCGGCATGACCCGACGCCAAACATTCCCTGGTCAGAATTGGTGTTGGACGACGTATTGGGCGAAGGCGCTTCCGGGATCATTCGCAAGGCGTCCTGGATCCCGCCAAACGGGCTGGCCAAGGCGGTCGCGGTCAAGCTCTATAAGGGCAGCATTACCAGCGACGGCTCGCCCCTGCACGAAATGCACGCCTGCATCGCTGCCGCACTGCATGCCAACCTGATCAAGGTAGAAGGCCGTGTCGTCGACCACCCGCAAGGCCAGGCGGCGCTGGTGATGCAACTGATCGAGCCGAGCTACCGCAACCTCGCGGCCCTGCCGAGCCTGGCGTCGTGCACCCGGGATATCTACGAGCCCACCACCCGCTTCAGCGCGGACGTGGCGTTGCGCATGGCCAGGGGCATCGCTTCGGTGGCGGCGCACCTGCATGCGCAAGGCATCACCCACGGCGATTTGTACGGGCATAACATTCTGTGGAATGAGGCCGGTGAATGTTTGCTTGGAGACTTTGGTGCCGCGTCGTTTCATGCCACGGTCGACAGCGAGGAAACCCGCGCGTTGCAGCGCATTGAAGTGCGGGCGTTTGGGGTTTTGCTGGGGGAGTTGCTGGAAAGGATTGATACGGGGTTAAGCGAGGAAAAGCGCGCGCCGCTGGAAGCCTTGCGGGATGACTGCTGCCAGCCGGATGTGCTGGCCCGGCCAGGGTTCGAGGAAATCACAACCCTGTTGCAGTCTTCTAAACACCGCTAAACC